>WRKG01000226.1 GCA_009778185.1 Bacillota bacterium | reverse complement strand
GGGGCACCTGCCCGCCAGCAGGCGGGAGGGCGCGCGCGTCCTTGCGGGTGTGGGTAGCCTGCCCGCCGGCAGGCGGGCGCCCACGGTTTTAAGCCCACGGTTTTGAAGGAGGATTTTCTAGTGGCTATTTTTACAGGCTCGGGAACTGCGTTGTGTACGCCGTTTCAAAATACTGGCAACAGCGAAACACCTATTTTTAATGAAGAAAGCTATCGCAAGCTGATAGAATTTCAGGTATATAATGGCACAGATGCACTTGTTGCTTGCGGTACAACTGGCGAGGTTTCCACTTTGGATAACGATGAACACATAGAAGTTGCAAGTGTTGCCGTGCAAACCGCAAAGGCACAAAAGCGGAAAATTCCAGTTATTGCTGGAGCTGGTGGCAACGATACTCGTAACATTTTAGGACTAGTCAAGCGTCTTCAGCACGTTGGAGTTGATGCAATTATGTTGGTTACGCCATATTACAACAAAACATCACAGCGCGGACTAATTGAGCATTTTACTATGATAGCCGCCGCAACCGATTTACCAATAATTTTGTACAATGTGCCATCACGAACTTCTCTTAATATGTTGCCAAAAACGCTGTACGAGTTATCCAAATTGCCAAATATAGTTGCTGTAAAAGAGGCGAGCGGCGATATTTCGCAAATTGCAGAGGTTATTGCTCTTTGTGGCGAAAATTTAGATGTATATTCTGGGAACGACGATCACATTGTTCCAGTGCTTTCGTTGGGCGGAAAAGGCGTAATTTCAACTGTTTCTAATATTGCACCGCAACAGGTTCACGATATGATTATATCTTATTTTGACGGCGATACAAAAACCGCCGCAACAATGCAAATAGAAATGTTACCTCTTATAAGGCTGCTATTTGCAGATGTTAATCCAATGCCAGTAAAAGCGGCGTTGCAAATGCTCGGCTTAGAAATGGGCGATTGCCGCCGTCCATTGACCAAAATAGACGAAACTTTGCAAAATGATTTATCAAAAGAAATGAAAAGGTACGGTTTACTATGACAAAAAAAACAAAAATAATTCTAAATGGCTGCATGGGAAAATTGGGAACAGCCATTAGTTCGCTAAAATACACAAATTGCACAATAGTTTTCGGAGTTGACATTGCACAAGTTGCAACCAACAAAGATTTCCCAATATACTCAACCTTAACAGAATGCACTGCTACAGCCGATGTTGTAATAGATTGCTCTTCGGCGGCGGGATTACAAAATTTGCTAAAATTTGGGATTGACAAAAACATTCCATTGGTAATTTGCACAACCGCACTAACTGCCGAGGATAATTCGGCAATAAAAGCGGCGGCGCAACAAATTGCAATTTTGCAATCCGCCAATATGTCGCTAGGAATCAACTTATTGCTGAACATTGTCAACAAATCGGCAAAACTTCTCTACAACTCGCAATTTGACATTGAGATAATCGAAAAACATCACAACCAAAAAAAAGATTCGCCTAGCGGAACAGCTTTATCTTTAGCAAATGCCATTAACTCGTCCTTAAAAAATAATTTGGATTACGTAACCGATCGCACAAAAAAACAAGCCAGTCGCTCCAAAGCCGAAATTGGAATCCACTCAATTCGCGGCGGCACTATCGCTGGCGAGCATTCTGTAATATTTGCTGGCAACAACGAAACCATCGAGTTTAAGCATCAAGCCATAACCAGAGAAGTTTTTGCAACAGGTGCATTAAAAGCAGCACAATTTATAACAAAACAACCTGCTGGTTTATATTCAATGCAAAATGTTATTGAAGATACTTTTGTTTTTTAGTTGTATGCTAAAAAAAATTCGGGCGGACAATATCCGCCCGTTTTTTCAAATTTGGATTTATTCTACTTCGTCAACTTCTTCTACTTCGTCTGTTTCTTCCTCCTGTTTTTTCATATCCGTTTCTGTTGAATTTTCGGAATTTTCAAGGTTGACTTCTTCGTCATCCTCTTCTTCTTCCGTTTCCTCGGAAGTTTCAATTTCATAAACAATGTCAACTTCAGGAGTTAATGTTAGCAAATCGTCAAGGTTTATGTTTGAAAATTCGTCTGATTCTTCGGTTTCGGTTGTTTCGTCCGTTTGATTATTTTCGATATTTTCTTCGGTTTCGTCAACCTCGGTTGTTTCTTCTGTTTGATTATTTTCGCTATTTTCGATATTATCTTCGGTTTCGTCAACTTCGATTGTTTCTTCTGTTTCGTCCGTTTCTTCTGTTTCGTCAATTATGGGAAATTCTGGCAATACCACTATTGGATTTCCCTCCTCGTCAAAATCTATTTCGGGGGTTAAAGTTAGCAAATCGTCAAGGTTAATATCCCAAAATTCGTCTTCTTCGGTTTGCTGTTCGTCTTCAACAACATTTTCGAAAATATTTTCGAGATATTCGTCCGAAAAATCAAATATAAATTCATTTAATTGGAAATTTTGCGGAGCAATTTCCAAAGTTTGCCCAGTTAAACCTTGCAAAGTGGGCAAATTGCCGCTGTTCCAAGTCCAATTATTGGTAAAATCGAAAGATAGCGTTTCCCAAAATGCTTGGCTAGTTAATTCTGCGGCAGTTGCTTGTTGACCTTCGCGCAATGGCGGCGGCAAAGCATTTGTAGTAATTCCTGCATAAGAGAACACGTTGTAATTTCCCGATGTTATCATGTTGTTAAACCTTGTTACGCCGATAAAATGTCCGCTTGACACGGATTTATTTATTGCGATAATATTTTCCAGGTGAATATCAGAATTATTGCCGATAATTCCGCCGCTAAACGATGCGTTATTTATCAAATTGCCGTTGCGAGTAGCGACAATTTCCGCTGTGCTAAAACTGTTGGTTATTTTGGGATTGCTCGTGTTATCTTGCATATAGCCCAATATTCCGCCAGCGTAATGCGGCCATTGCGTTGACAAAGCCGAAACCGTTCCGTGGGAATACACATTAGAAATTATTGTTTCGTAGCGACCTATTCCAATAATTCCGCCAGCTACAGCAGAAGCGAGACCGTCGGGATCTTCTTCAGCAATTATATTTCCATGGAAGAAACTTTGATTTACGGTAGTTGTTGTGCTTTCGTCAAGTACACTACCAATCAATCCGCCAACTACGCCGAGTCCGCGTACATCGCCGACAAATCCGACTTTTTCAATAGTTGCATCGCTTGCACGATTAGCAATTCCGCCATTTCCTCCAGTAGTTGAACTGGTTATATTTCCCGTTACATTAAGATTGCGAACCGTTCCGCCGTCTATGTAATGGAAAAGTCCACGGTCTGCACTAAAGCCCAAAATAGAGTTTCCATTACCGTTAAAATTGCCCGAAAATGTGGGATATTCTCCGTCTGCTAAATTTAATGTAGCGCCGAAACCGTTCCAAGTTTCGCCAGTCAAAGTTATATTATTGGCGAGTTCCATGTGAACAGGCAAAATATTTTCCTCAAAAGAATTTTCTTCAATCCATTTTAGATGTTCAAAGTTTTCCAATATATATGGGCTTTGTTCTGTGCCATCTCCTCGCGGCACTAAATTTAGAATCGGCGGCGTAGGTGATGGAGTCGGCGTTGGCGTAGGTGATGGAGTTGGAGTCGGTGTTGGAGTTGGCGTTGCAGTCGGCACAGGAGTTGGCGTTGCAGTCGGCGTTGGCGTTGCTGTTGGCGTTGGCGCAGGAGTTGGCGTTGCTACAGGCGGTTGCGTTGGCGTTGCAGTCGGCACAGGAATCGGCGCAGGCGTTGGCTCTGGCGGACGAATTGCTTGCGGAACTACTCCGCTAAAACTTTCGTATTCATATACTTGTGGCTCGGATTGCCTATCTTCCAATATTTGCAATGCAAGTTTATAAATATCTTCAGTAACAAAGTTGCTATTTTCTAGTAGGTAATCGATATTATCGATTATTGATTGCAGAGTAAAATTATTAAGTTCTTCCAGTATAATAGGTTGAACCTCAACAGCAATTTCGTTTCGCAATTCTCGGATAATAATCATTTCGCCGTCAAAAAGAGACATCTCCATTCGTTCAACTTCGCCCCAACCAGCTAACATTGCAATGTAGCTTACACGGTTTCGTCTGCCTAAAGCGAACATTGTTCCACGTACTGTCAATGAGATACTTCCGATGGTTGCAACAATATTATGATTTGCTTGCTGATGTTCTACCGTTAAAAGAGCGTTGCCACTTTCCAAGGACAACTCTATTAAATTGCTAGTTAATGCGGCACTAACACGAGTGCGTTCATCCATTTGTAGTAAACTTTCGTAATCCATTAGCAAAACCAGTTGACTAGATGCACCTGTTAATAAGATATTTCCATCTCGTATTCGAGTGCCAACGTGCGGAGCAACTCGCGGTCGTCCTGCTCCTCTGCTGATTGTGGCGTGTTCGCCCTCTGTGTGAAATACCGTTATTGTTCTAGCTACATCACGTGCATAAACAGGTTGCACAACAGCCAAACCCATTATTATTGACAAGGCAACTGCTAAAATTTGTTTCTTGTAAAGCATTAAATACACATCCATTCATTTATTTGTTTTGAAAAGTAAATAAAACAATTTGCGTTTTTATTATACTATTTTATCGGCATTTTTGCAAATAAACATTACTATATTTGCAAAAAAATCTTAACAATGTAATAAAAATTTAATATTTTACTAACAAATATTGTTTGCAATTTCAAAAAAGCTGTGTTATAATACAAATTGTTCAAAAACATTAGCTAAATGTGAAATAATTGGGATTTCTTAAATAATCTAAGCCCCATACATTTAGCATTACGAAACGGAGGAGTTTTTGTAATGAGGAGATTTTTAGCAGCAACTGTGTCTGCGATTGTCCTGTTTGCGGCGTTTGCTAACCCGCTACCCGTTTTTGCTACTGATATTAGCATAAATGGCGATACTAGAACCTTTGCAACCGCAACTGTGGTAAATGGCGTTATGCTTTTCCCACTTCGCGAGGCGTTTGAGGCTCTTGGTTTTACCGTCGGTTGGGACGGCTCTACTGGACAAATTTCACTCACACGAGGCGACGATACGCTATTATTAACAGTTGGTAGTGCTACCGTTACCTTAAACGGCACAGCTACTGCCCTAGAAGCACCTGTGCAAATTATTCAAGATGGTGTTTCCTTTATGCCTCTTGCCACAGTTTTAACAGCGTTAGGTTACAATGTTGAAACCGATGCTGTAGCCGCAGTTGTAGACGAACCTGCACAAGTTGCGGTTGAAGAACCCGCAATCCCAGCTGACGTTGTTCCTGTAGAAATGCCTACAGTTGATCCGTTACCTGGTGTTACCATCGAAACTGTTACTGTAGAGGGCTATTTGGGTCCAATTACCGTGCAAGTTTCTTTGCAAGACAACGTTCCTTTTGCAGTTGAAGTTGTCGAGCACAACGAAACACCACCTTTCTTTAACATGGCACAACCTGCCACTGCCGACGCTATAGTCGAAGCTGGTACTTGGGATATTTACCCAGTTTCGGGCGCAACTACTACTTCCCAAGCTATAATTGATGCTGTACGTCAAGCAATGGAAGGTACTCCTGTTCAAGATGCGGTTACTTTACCTGCTGAACTTCCTGCTGAAGAAGTAGTTGAAGAACCCGCTGAAGAAGTAACAGAAGAACTTGCTGAAGAAGTAACAGAAGAACCCGCTGAAGAAGTAGCAGAAGAACCCGCTGAAGAAGTAACAGAAGAATCCGCTGAAGAAGTAACAGAAGAACCTGCTGAAGAAGTAACAGAAGAACCTGCCGAAGTTTCTGGCGAAGTTGTAACTGTTAATGTCGAAGGTTTCGGCGGACAAATGACCGTTGCCGTTACTTTAGAAGGCAATGTTCCTGTTGCAGTTGAAGTTGTCGAGCACAGCGAAACAGCTTTATTCTACAATATGGTTCAACCTGATACAGCCGATGCTATCGTTGCCGCTGGCACTTGGGATATTGAGGCTCTTACGGGCGCAACTATCACTTCCCAAGCTATCATTGATGCTGTAAGACAAGCCATCGAAGGTGCTCCTGCTGACGAACCTGCTGTTGACGAACCTACAGAAGAAGTTACAGAAGAACCAGTTGACGAACCTACAGAAGAAGTTACAGAAGAACCAGTTGAAGAAGTTACAGAAGAACCAGCTGAACCTGCCGAAACAGCAGGAACTTTCACAGCTGGCACATTCATTGGCTCGGCGATTGGTCGCAACGATGTTGTGCGGCTCGAACTTGAATTTAGTGCAGACGAAATTTTAAGCATTACCGTGCTTGCACATGACGAAACTCCAAGTTTCGTTGGCGATCCCGAAGAAGATGATTCCGCTTTTGCTACTATCTTTAACCAAGTTTTAGCAAATCAATCTATCGTAGCTATCGATACGCACACTGGCGCAACTATTACTTCGAACGCTTTAATCGAAGCTATTAGCAACGCAATTACGCAAGCATTGGGCGATTCCGTTATGGACGAACCCGCTATTAGCGAACCAGAACCAGAAGAAGTTGCAGACGTTGAAGAACCTGCTGAAGAAGTAACAGAAGAACCTGCTGAAGAAGTAACAGAAGAACCTGCTGACGTTGAAGAACCTGCTGAAGAAGAACCTGCTGAAGATGCCGCTCCTGTAGCTGGCGGAGTTGGCGAAAACGGACTTCCATTAGCAACAGCAACGTTCACTCCAGGAACACAAACAGTTTCCGTTCCTGGTTGGAACGAATCCACAATGACGGTTGACGTTACTTTTAGCGAAAACCAAATTTTGGATGTAGTTTTGGTTGACCACCACGAATCTACTTATGGTAGCGGTTGGGCGTTTCGTGCATTGCCTGGCGTTCCCGACCAAATCGTTGTTCGCCAATCTACAAACGATATTGACACTTTCACGGGTGCAACTTCTACTCGCAACTCCGTGATTGCAGCCGTCGAAGAGGCCATTACTTTGGCTGGAGCATCTCCTGCCGATTTAGTTCCACAAACGGTTGATGCACCAATCCCAGGCGATAACTTTATTCCTGGATTTGTTGAAATTACCGTACCTGCAAACACTATGAATCAAGACGGAAACCCTCTTGCAGAGGGCGATGCACGTATGCTACATAGTGAAGATACCGACATGAACCTGCGCGTATCTTTTGGTAGAAACGAGTTTCATATTCACAGCGGCGGCGCATCCACTTTAGGACAAGGCGCTGATGCTCACGGCGAAAGCATTTACGAAGCTGGCGAAATTGGCGGCGGAACTTGGGGCGGCTGGTTCTTCAGACAAACCGCTGTTCACAATTTTAACGACCGTCAAACAACGCAAGGAATCGACATTGCCACTGGCGCAACCGAATCCGCCTCGGGCATTCGTTGGGGACTTGAGCAAGCTATCACGCAACAAGGCGGAAACCCTGCCTCGCTTGTGGCTCGCACAACTCCACGTACGCAAATTCAACGTAACCCAAGTGGCGAACCTACCGATCCTTTCTTCGAGCCTGGCGTTTACACCGTTACTGTTGAAGGTCGCAATGGTCCAATGACTGTTGCCGTTACTTTTGACCGCACAACTATCCGCCGCATTGTTGTTGTAGAACACACCGAAACACCCGAATATTTCGACACCGTTTGGGGTGCATCCGCCGACAACATTTTGCGCGATGCTATCTATCAAGCCCAATTTGCTGGCTTAGATGACGTTGACACCGTTTCTGGTGCAACTTTGTCTTCTAGCGCAATTATCGAAGCTGTACGTCAAGCCGCTCAACAGGCTTGGATTGACTAATTTATAAAATAAAAGCCGATTGGCTTGTGGGAAACAGCCGCAATTTTTGCAAAAATGCGGTTGTTTCCTGCATTTTTTGAGGAGGGACTTCCCACTTTGAGTAAAAAAATTGTTGTGTTGGGCGCGGGCTATGCAGGCGCATTGACCGCCAAAAAACTTGAAAAAAAACTGAAAGGTCAAGACGTTGACATTACCATTATCGACAAAAATCCGTTCTTTACAATGTTAAGCGAACTGCACGAAGTCGCCGCTTGGCGCGTGGACGAAGACAGCATTCGCATCGACCTAAATAAAATTTTTGCCGGCAGAAACGTAAAAGTTGTCCTTGACAACATCGTCGAAACCGACTTTGAGCAAAATAAAATTACCGGAAAAGTAAACACTTATGAATATGATTATTTAGTTATGGCATCTGGCTGCAAATCCACTTATTGGGGCGTTCCAGGTGCTGAAGAACACAGTTTTCCGCTGTGGTCTTATGATGAGGCAGTCAACCTGCGAAATCACATCTACCATATGTTTAGTAGTGCCGCTCGCGAACTAGATCCCAAAAAACGCAAGGCGCTGCTCACTTTTTATGTTGTAGGTGCTGGTTTTACTGGCGTTGAAATGATTGCCGAACTCGCCGAGTTTGTGCCTATCGTATGCCAAAAATTTCACATTGATCCAAACGATGTCAGCCTAAATTGCGTTGACGCGCTAGATAAATTATTGCCGTTTATGCCCGATAAAGCCATAAATCGTGTGGCAAAACGCCTAGAAAAACTTAACGTAAACCTACAATTAAACTCGAGCATAACTGGCGTAACCGCCGAAAGTATCTCGTTTGAATCCACTTCCGCCAACATAAAATATCAACACGGCGGCGGCGAAAAGGTTGACACAACTAGCAAAGATAAAAATAAAGTCAAAATTACCGACGAAACTTACACCGTTATTTGGACGGCAGGAATCCAAGGATCGGACATTGCTCAGCATTCCGAAGGGCGTTTGGGACACGTTCCTCGCTCTCGTGGTCGCATTCAAACTGACCACTTTTTGCGTTCTGTCAACCACGAAAACGTTTACATTGCAGGCGACAACACATTCTTCATCCCAGAGGGCGAAGATCAATCCGTGCCGCAAATGGTGGAACATTGCGAACGTTGCGCACCGCTAATTGCCGCAAACATAGCTGACCAAATCAACGGCAAAGAGCCATCCCATATTTACAAACCCGATTTTCACGGCTCGATGGTCAGCGTTGGCGGACGTTACGCAAGCGCCTATGTTGGAATGCCTGGCAAATTTTTTGTGTTGCCGTCATTTTTTGCGATGCTCTCAAAACACGCCGTTGCAATGCTGTTTTTCCTACATTTAATCGGCTGGAACAAAATTTTTGCCCACGTGAAAACGCAATTTTTCACAATCCGCAATCGCCGCAGCATTTTAGGTGGACATTTCTCAAACCGTTCGGCAACCTTTATGGCTGTGCCGTTGCGAATTTGGATGGGCGGCTACCTAATTTATACAGGATACGTGCGGCTGGTCTACAACTGGCTGAACACGCCTATTTTGGCGGATACGCTCCGCTCGGTTGCGAACGAATTTCGCCCAGTTTTTATGATTCCGTACACGCACATTCCCGCAGAAATCAACTTTATGAACGCTATCCACTTTTCAACCACGATGGGCGGCAGCGGACACAGCATTTTTTGGCTACAAACCACGCCAGTTAGCTGGTTTATCGAAACTTTCGTTATCTCGTCCCCTGGCGCAGAGCTGTTTTGGCAGACTTTCCTTGTGCTTTTCTGCTTTCTCATTGGGCTTGCGTTAATGGGCGGATTTTTGACCACGCTCGCCTCAATCGCCACAATGCTGTACACAATCGGCTTGTTGCTGATTACAGGGTTGCCAATTTATTACACGTGGCTCGTTTTCGCACCGATTGCGTTCATGTTCTCGGGCGCAAACCGCTCACTTTCGCTTGATTACTACTTTATCCCATGGTTTAACAAAAAATGGAAAAGCCTTGGCTTTGTGAAAAAATTGTACATTTTCAACGATTAAGGAGGATTTTAAGTTGACAAAAATAATTTCAGTTATTGCAGGATTAGTAGTTTTGGCGGTGGTTGCCGTGTTTGTCATTTTGCCGATGTTCGGCACTTTGGACGACAGCATTTGGACACCAGATCCGCCGCAAGCAGTTGCAGTTGCCGCAATCGAGGGCGTTTTGCCGTTGACAGCTGGCACATTTTCTGGGATGAGTCCAAACGGACGTTACGGCGAAACGCACGTTGACGTTGTAGTTGACGGAACTGGACGCATCACGGACATTATTATAGTGGAAATTAACGACACGGACACATTCGCCGAACCCGCCATCGAGTGGCTGATTCCGACCGTTCTCGCGGCGCAATCCACGGGAATCGACACTTACACGGGCGCAACGCAAACATCTCACGCATTTTTGGAGGCGGTTGAAGACGCACTCGTGGGAAACGCTGGCGTTACGCTTGAACAGTTGCGCGCGGGCCCAATCGGCGGAGCTGCCGCCGCAACGCAATTTACGCCAGGCACGTTCACAGGCGTTGGCGCTGGCGGTTGGAACAACGATATTCATGTTGACGTAACTTTCAGCGATTCCGCAATTACGGCGCTCGAGGTTTCGTTTTCGGAAGATACCGCAAGTTTCGCAGAACCTGCCTTTGATAATTTGATTCCGCGCGTTTTGGCGGCACAATCCGCCAATGTTGACGTTTGGACAGGTGCAACAGCTACATCCAATGCGTTTTTGGCGGCTGTTCAGCACGCAATCGATCAGTCCGCTGTTGGCGTGGCTGCTCCACCGCCACCGCCGCCTGCTCCCGAACCAGAGCCAGAAGTTGAAATTGCTGATTTTGGCACTTTGGAAGGCTTGACCGCTGGAACGTACATCGGCGTTGCGGACGGCAGAAACGCTCCAATTCATGTTGAAGTAACTTTCACGGAAGATGCGATTGTCGCAATCGTTGTGTTGGAGCAAGCCGAAACGCCCGATTTTGTGGGCGATCCCGCTGACGATGATTCCGTTTTTGCCGATATTTTCGGGCAAATTTTGGATTCCCAGTCGCCAAATGTGGACGTTCACGCTGGCGCGACAATAACATCCAATGCGTTGATGTTGGCTGTTGCGAACGCTCTCGAGCAAGCTATCAGCGGCGTTGCAGTCGCTCCCGAAGAGCAACTTGCTGAAGAAGAAGTTGACGAAGAGGACGCTGAAGA
This sequence comes from Bacillota bacterium, assembly GCA_009778185.1. GTDB lineage: Bacteria > Bacillota > Clostridia > Lachnospirales > WQUN01 > WRKG01. The sequence goes on along the minus strand of WRKG01000226.1, from coordinate 2,777 downwards.
TGCCGAACCTCCGCCAGAGGGCAATTACACGGCAGGTCGCTATGTTGGTGCAGGAGATGGGCGAAACAACGTTGTTCACGTTGCTGTAACTTTCTCGGCAACGGCTATCACTGGCATTGAGATAGTTTTCACGGAAGAAACGCCCGATTTTGCGGATTCTGCTTTTGATGCGTTGATTCCACGGGTTTTGTCGGCACAATCCGCTGATATTGACATTTACACAGGTTCAACGTTGACATCTAATGCGTTTATTGCGGCTGTTAGAAGTGCAATAAATCAAGCTACAACTGGAGTTGCAACTCCTCCGCCAGCGCCGCCAAGCGACGAGCCAGAGCCAGAGCCAACTCCCGAACCAGCCGCTCCCGAACCAGAGCCAGAGCCAGCCGCTCCAGAGCCTGAACCGGAGCCACCTGCTCCCGAACCTGAACCAGAGCCTGAACCACCTGCTCCAGCAGGACGATTTACGCCAGGCACTTACACCGCACAAGCAATGGGACATCACGAAACCGTACCAGTTGTCGTATCTGTAACTTTTGACGACAACAACATCACAGCGATAACGATTGCAAGCCACGCCGAAACGGACGTATTTTTCAACGAAGTAGTGCCAACCATTCCAAACAGGATAATTGCGGCACAATCAACGAACGTTGACACCGTTACAGGCGCAACCGAAACCAGCGATGCAATCAAAGCCGCCGTAAACAACGCCATTGCACAGGCATCCAACTAAAAAATGACCAGAATAATTTTAGACGAGCAAATACCGAAAAAAATCACAATCAGTGCGGCACGAGATTTTTCTGCCGCACTGATACACAAATTATTTGCGAACACGCCAAAGCCGATTCGCCCCATTACGGAGCATTTGGCAAAAGCCCAAGGAAAGGGCGTTCGCACAGCCGTTTTGTTGGCGGCGGCGCTGGATGAATCCGAGCAAGTGCCGAAAGATACCATTTTGGCGGCAACGGCGATTGAGCTGTTTCACATGGCAACGTTGGTGCATGACGACGTTATCGACGAGGCGGATTCGCGGCGCGGAATTGCGAGTATTCACGCAAAATTTAGCAAAAAAGAGGCTATAATTTGCGGCGACTATCTTTTTTGCGTGGCAACTTCTACGGTTTCCAGTATTTACGAGCCGTACAAGGGTTTCGCAATGAAATTTTCCACGGCGGTCGAGCGCGTGTGCCTGGGCGAATTGCGGCAATATGCGAATAATTATAACATGAATATGAATATACAAGAGTATTTGCGGATAATTCACGGAAAAACAGCGGCGTTGTTCTTTATTTCGGCGTATGCGGGCGCGTTAATCGGCGGCGCGGACGAGCAGCAAGCCAAAAAAATAGGGCGAATCGGCACATTTTTGGGAATGATTTTCCAAATTTTGGACGATTGCAAAGATTATATGTTGGACGAATCGCAAGCACTAAAGCCCACAAAAACGGACATCGCACAAGGCGTAATGAACTTGCCAATGCTAATGGCTCTCATAAAAGAGCCGACTTTGCGTATTGCTAATCCCAAGGATTTACTGACGATTGACCAACTGGTCAATGAAGTTTATCGCCTAAACGGCGTAAAAGATGCTATAATAATAGTAGAAAAATATGCAAAAAAAATACATAAAATGATAGATACGCTTGGGAATATCCCAAAACAAGCGGCTTTGCAAGCCCTGCTAGATAGTCAAATTCAACTTGCAGAAAGTTTTAAGCAACAAAAAAATTGATAAAAACGGAACAAAATAATAATTCATACAAAAATAAAAATACGGAAGACGTGATGTGAATGGAACAAAAAAATGTTGACAAAAATAAACGTGCAGTCATTGCAAAAAAGGATTTCGTGCTAATAGCGGCGGTTTTGGCGGTGGGATTTGCACTAATGGGCGCGTGGTATGTGTATAATCTTCCGCCAGCGACAGCGAATATTTATGCAGAAATTACTCACAACAGCATTACCGAAACCGTTTACCTAAATGAAGATAGGCTGTTTTCCTTGGATGCCGCACCGAGCGTAGTTTTTGAGATACGCAACGGCGAAATTGCGTTTGTGCAATCGGATTGTCCCGATCAAATTTGCGTACACGCAGGTTTTTTGAGTCGTCCAGGACAAACGGCGGCGTGCTTGCCTAATGGGCTGATAATGTTTATTATCAGCGGCGATGGCGAAGTTGCGGTTGATGACGGGTTTGGGGATTTGGATATATTTATACATTGAGGGTTGACAAAATGAATGACGAAATATATGAATATATAAAATCTGACGAAGTTGACAAAACGATAAATCCCGAAAAGCAAGGACGGCATATTTTGGGGCATCCTAATTATATCGAGGGGCGAAGTTACTTTTTTGACTGGGTAAATCCGCAAGAATTAGTTGACAAATATCACGGCACAGGAGATGTGCCAAAACACGCAGTAACAGGCAAATGGTATAATAAGGAATTTGTATCTGTGGGAAAAGATATAGGAGTTGACATTGACCGTGATAGTGGTATACAAGCCTTTACAGATAGAATTTCAATCCACTATAGCAAAACAGGCACTCACGTTGTGCCTGTTGAAAGGAGGTAAAACCATGAATTTAGCTAAATATAGAAGAAAGCACGTAAAAGTAACAAGCGTTGAAGGTTACGTTGTTATTGGCTTTGTTGACGTTTACACAAATGAGTTAAACGATCCAGACGGCATAGAAAATATATGTGTTATTCCGTACAACTTGCCACATTTTGGCAAAGGCGAATTGGTTGGGCTGTACAAACCAGATAT
>WRKG01000225.1 GCA_009778185.1 Bacillota bacterium | reverse complement strand
ACCGCATTTTTTACGATGCCGCCGTAGAATCAAGTGCCTTTCTAATTACAGGCAACCTAAAGCATTATCCAAAATTGCCTTTTATAATGCCACCAACAGATTTTATGGCATATTTAGAAACGTCAACATAAACCCAAAACTTTGAATTTGAAAAATTTACAAAATGTTTTTCAATTAACAATAATCATAGTATAATAATAAAAGATAAAATCCCAAAAAATTTTTTAACCGCTGGCAACAAAATAGAATTATTCTAACCTAGAATCGAGGAATCAAAATGCCACTAAAAACTCTACTAGCAAACTTTCTACCAAACTCCGCAAGGGCTTTCCACAAAACTGCCGCCGATTTATCTCAAAAATTAAAAAATATACAGCAAACCGCCGAAAGTCAACAGCAAACAATAACCAATCTGCAAACCGATGTTGACAACCTTAAAACCATAATCGCCAATCAATCCAAAATTATAAAAGAGCAAAAAATTATTGTGGATAAACTAGCAAATTATTCCTACAAAAAAAGTTGGCGTTCCTGGAAAAAAGCCGCATCTACGCAAAATTTTATTGATTTTATGCAACAAGAAAATTATCCGCAAATTTTCAACAATCTAATCGCAAACTTGGACGAACCCAGCCGTATGTGGTTATCGTTAATTTTACGCCGAACCGCCGCCGCAAAAGATGTCGCCGAGGGGGCAACCCTGCATTATCAGCTTACTCCGCACGAGCAGCAACTTTACGATACAATCGATCTGCATCACAGGCAATCGCTGCAAATTGCGGAAAATATATTTTTGGTAAGCGGCTTTTATTTGCCCATTATGCACAAACCTGTCGAGTTAATTTGCTTTAATTCCATTTTTAAGCAAATTGACAACCTGGATTTTATCGCAGACAAAGCCATAATTGATTTAGGGGCTTATATTGGAGATACTCTTTTGCCGTTTTCGCAACTTGCCTGCACCAGCATTCATTGCTTCGAGCCGATAAAAAAGCATTTTGACCTTTTACAACAAACCATAACTTTGAACAATTTTTCTCATGCAGTTGCAATAAATAAAGCGGTTGGCGATACTCCTGGGAAAATTCAGTTTGAACGGCGCAGCGTTGGCAGTAGAATATTGTCAACTAAAACACAACAAGAACAAGAAGATTTAATGCAAAAAGATAAAATTGAAGATGATGTAGAAATAATAACTCTGGACGATTATGTAAACGAGTTTTCTTTGAAAGTTGGGCTAATAAAAGCCGACATCGAAGGTGCAGAGCAAGCTATGTTGGACGGTGCAAAACAAACCATCTTCAAGCAAAAACCAATATTGTTGTTAAGCCTTTACCATAACGCTGAAGATTTCTTTCTAATGAAAAGTAAAATTGAAAGTTGGAATTTGGGATATAAATTCAAAGTGGTAAAAGCACTTCCGCCATTTAATTTTGGAAACCCAATATTTGACATTATGTTATTAGCAGAAGTAAACAAAAAAGGAGAAACCCCATGAAAAAATACAATTATCTAATAGTAGGTGCAGGGCTATTTGGAGCAGTTTTTGCCCAGCAAGCCACCGCACAAGGCAAAACGTGCCTTGTAATAGACAGGCGGCAACACATAGCGGGCAACGCATACACCGAAAATATCCACGGAATAAACGTGCATAAATACGGAGCACACATTTTTCATACAAGCAACAAAGCTGTGTGGGATTATGTCAACCAATTTGCGGAGTTCAATAATTATGTAAATTCGCCAATCGCACGTTACAAAAACGAATTGTACAACTTGCCGTTCAACATGAATACATTCTACCAATTATGGAGAACGGCAACGCCAGCCGAAGCACAAGCCGCCATCGAAAATCAGCGTATCAAAAAGGAAAATCCCGCCAACTTAGAAGAGCAAGCCCTAAATTTGGCGGGTACAGATATTTACGAAAAGCTGATAAAAGGCTACACCGAAAAGCAATGGGGCAGAGATTGCAAGCAACTTCCAGCGGATATAATAAAACGGTTGCCATTTCGTTTTACCTACGATAACAACTATTTTAACGACCCATATCAAGGCATTGCGAAAGGCGGCTACACGCAAATGGTTGCAAATATGCTAAAGGGCGTTGAAGTAAAAACCAGCTGTTCTTATGTTGAGTTTATCAAAGATAATCCACAAATTGCCGAAACCACAATATATACAGGTGCAATCGACGAATTTTTCGATTACAAGCTAGGCAAACTGGAATATCGTGCATTAAAATTTGAAACAGAATACAAGCCAGATTGCGACAACTTCCAAGGAAACGCCGTTGTAAACTACACAGAGCGAGAAATTCCATATACAAGAATAATCGAACACAAGCATTTTGAGCAGTTCGGCACTTTCGGCGAACCAGTAAAAGGCACGTTTGTTACCCACGAATATCCCGCCGAATGGCAAAAAGGACAAGAACCATATTATCCCATAAATGACGACAAAAACAACGACCTGTACAACCAATACAAAAAATTAGCCGACCAACAAAAAAATATTTTCTTTGGCGGCCGCTTGGGAATGTACTCATATTTTGATATGGATAAAGTCATCGCAAAGGCTTTGGAATTTTACAAAGATTTCGCATAAAATCTAACCAAAGGAGAATTTTAATGGATATAAAAAAAATAATAAAAGCCGCAACAAAAAATGCACCTTGTGATAGTTGTGGCTACAAACTCGGCTTGGTACAAACTTTAGTCTCTCCTTGCCCACAATGCAGAAAAAGTAATTATTCTTCGTATGATATGTTCAAAGTGCCAACAATGCCAAAAAATTATAAAAATTTATAATTTTTTGGCGTGTTGTAGGGGCGGATAATATCCGCCCGTTTTTTACAAATCCGCAATTTTTCAAAAACTGTAAAACTTGCAAAAAACGTCTAATGACGAAATAAATTACTCTGTGATACAATTTTATTATGAAAATTTTTCATACAAAATATAGCAATCCAACCTAACAAAAAATGCGGGTCACCTGCCCGCCGGTAGGCGGGCGCCCACGGTTTTGATTTTTGTAAAGTTGAATAAAATAAAATCACAAAGGAGTAACAAAAATGCAAAATGAAAAAGTTTACAATTTATTTGGCAAACAATATTATCTAAATCACAGTCTGCTAGATTATAATAATCTCCGCCAAGATTTACAGCGAAAAGCCACCGAGGCACAAAACGAATTTGACGAACATTATAAAAAATTTACGGATTTTGACCAAATTTTGACAAACGTCGAAAAAATCTATTACGAAGTGGTCGAAACGTTCGTTGCAGATTGCATGGACCATCTTAACAGGGCGAATATTTTTTCCTATAACGTGGATTCTCTTATGCAGTACCATGACGACAATTTTTCTGATTTGTTAATTTTTCATAATATTATCGATACATTACACGAACAATGCGCTTTTATGGAGGACAAAATGGACGATAACACCGAACGCGCTCACGATGCACTCGATGCGGTAATCGATAATGCAGAACGCATAAACGATGTTGTTCGTGTGGTTAGCAAAATAATTCCGCCTGCAAAAATGGTACATACGGCGGTTGGCGCGGTTACTAAGATAATTCCTACTGAAAAAATGGCACATAATGTGGTGGATGCAGTCAGCAAAATCGCCACATCGCTCGCCGCCAGCAAAACTAAAAAAGAAATGTTTAATAATCCCGAACTGTTTCCCGCTTTGTCAAATGCGGTTTATGAGGATTGCTTTAATTTGAATTTGTCCATTGTGGATATATTGCAAAAAAACGGAAAAAATATAACCATTATCCCAGAAGAAACCACGCACAAGGCAGAATATCAGTTTAAGCAACTAAATTTGAACACTCCGCCAGCCGATGCTTTAGCCAAAATGGTTGAGATTTTGGAAATGGATCCGTACGATTCCAAATATTATGAATATCTAGTTGAAAAGTTTCAGGACGAAAATTGTGAAGTGGAAAATTTAGCAGAAAATTTTGGATATTTGCCAAATTTGCAAAATTTCAAGTTTGAGTTGGCAAAACGATATTTTCAAACCATGCGAAAATCTTCCCTTGAAGAATCGGCGGAATCGCAACCAAAGTTAAAAGAATATTGCAAACAACTTGGAACGCCGTACAAACCGCTTGCCAAACTGCTAAACCAGCATATGCGAACGCTCGCAACGGGCTATTTTATAAAACTGGTTGACAGTAATTCTACCATGCAACTTACTGAAGATACAACGCTAGAAACGTTAAAAACGCTCGTACCGATATTTGCGAAACATCTTACGGACTTAAACAGTTGCACCGAAACCATGCAAAAATTAGAGGAATATTGCAAGCCAATAGGAAAAGTTCCGCGAATAATAATCGAAGCGGTTGACGAACGGCTACAAATTTGCAAAACTGAAGCAGCGGACAATTTTCTCAATAGCTTGCTAACAAGCGAAGAAATGCCCGAAACCGATTTGCTTGATGCGGAATCCAAATTGCGTGATTATTGCAAACAAATTGAATTTTCCGACAGCCCTGCTTTTGTCAAAATTGACAAAATGATTCGCACAGTTAGCGGACGAGAGTTTACAACAAGAGAACTCGCTCACAAAGCCCGTGAAGATAAAATCACTTTACAAAACCTTATTGACAACAATCCAAAGGCTTTTAGAGGAGATTTTTTGGCAATTATTGCCGAAATAAATTCTGGCAAGTTTACCGCAGAAATTACGGGTCTTTACGAAGTACTATGTCAAGCCCAGTTAAGTTCGTTTGACGCAAAACTGGAAAATGCCCGACATTACGAGCAGAAAAAAGCTAGCGGCAAAAAATTTACAGGGTTAAAAAATATCTTCAAGGATGTTTCCAGTGCATTAGGCGGAGAAAAAGCCTGGAACGAACTAACGCAAAATGGCAAATATACCTTGGATTTAGTAGGTTCGGATGTTAAATCTGATAATATTCCACCTGTTGTAAAGCCTGTGATTATTTCCGATTTTCCGTCCGTTGAGTATTCTGTTCCTGTAGCGGATTTTGAACCTGTTGAAAATTTTGCACCTGTTGTAAATTCTGTACCTATTGCCGATTTTACCATAATAAATGACATTTTGTTAAATACAATCGAACCGCTAGTAGAGGAATATTCTATAACTAGCAACGAAACAGTTGACATTGTCAAGCAACTGCAAAAGTTAAACGAATTAAAAGAATCCAAAATTATTGATGAGGATGATTTTACTTTGATTAAAGCTAAATTGCTTGCCAAGTTGTAAGCGTTAAAATATTAAGGTTGAAAAATTGCATTTGATAAAAACGGGCGGATATTATCCGCCCGTTGCAACATCATTCGAGTATCACTAATTTTTTTGCAACCTATATTTAACACTTAAACACAAAAAATTTCAAACAAACTTTTTTTATTGCAATTTTTCAATTTTTATGATATAATATCTACATTAAATAAAGCTGTCGAAAACGAAAAAACACAAATCGTATTTTGAATAAATATCCACAAATTATGTAGGCTTTTTTATTATAATTACCTACAAAGCCGCATTATTGCTTGCAAAATACAAAAATAGAACTCTCTTGAAAGGGATGATACAATGAAAATAGTACATTTAATCAAAGGGCTAATTGTTGCTATTGCCATTTTGGCAATTACTGCAATTACTTTCTCTGTGCTGTCTTCTGGCTTTACTACCAACGTTGTACTTACTTACGAAGAACGAATCGAATTCAAAAACGCTTTAATGGATATGTATCTTTCAATTTACAGGCTTTTCCATTTATCGCATAATTATGTGGTTACGTTAAACGAAGATTATTTGCAACGATACCGCGAAGAACTTGCTTTAGATTCATTTAACGCTGGCAGAAATACCTTTATTCAGCTAGGTGCAACCGATGCAGAGCTTACTGCACTAAACCAAATGCTACAACATTACAACGATTTTATCGCAATAAACGAAGAAGGAATCCAATTAGCTACAACTAATTGGGAAGAAGCCATTCTTCTGTTGCATAACCCAAACTACAGCCGCATTTTTATTGACCTCGACCATATGTTGGACGAAATCACTAGTTCTATGTTAAGCCGCATGACTATCGAAATTGATGCAGGAATGGTTTACAAAGATTTGTTTAATATGCTTTCGTCAATATCGATATTGCTCTCTAGTTTGGGCGGATTAGTTGCGTTAATTGTAATTTTGCGCAAGTTTATTCCTATCGAACAGCTGAAGGTTCTTGTGCGAGATGTTGCCTCGGGCAATTTTAACTCAAACGTAAAAACTAGCACAGCCACCGACGAAATCGGCGAATTAACGGTTGATATACATAGTCTTATCCAAATTATCGAAACGCTTTTGCAAGATATGGATAAATTTATATACGAATACAACATAAAAGGCAACATATCTTACAGAACCAACACAGACAACTATCAAGGCGAGTACAAAAAACTTGTGCAAAACGTAAACAATATTACGGATGTTGTAACTGACGATGTTAATGTATTTTTAGGCGTTATCAGAAAAGTTGGCAAAGGCAATTTTGACGTGCAAATTCCGCCAATGCCAGGCGATAAAATTATTGCCAACCATGCAATAGATGCTCTTGCTGAAAACCTCAAAAATGTGAATACCGCAATAAATTCTATGATAAAAGCAATTTCGGTTGACGGCGATACAGCGTTCCGAATAGACGAAACGGGCTATGAGGGCGATTGGCAAACTATTATAAGTGGCTTAAACGCTATTTCTCATGCGGTAAATGTTCCTATTCAAGAAATTAAATCGGTTATTTTGCATTTGGAACAGGGCAATTTTGGCTCGAAAGTAACTGGCAATTATTTTGGCGATTTTTTGACAATAAAAAATGCAATCAACCAAACTACCGCCGAATTATCCGACATAATCAAGCAATTACGAGAAACGCTTTCAGAATTAGCAACTGGCAATTTAACGTCAACTATTATACGAGATTATCCTGGTGATTTTGCCGAAATAAAGCAATCCGTCAACAATATAAGCCGAACGTTGAGCGATACAATGCACAAAATAAACGTTTCTTCGCAGGAAATTTTGCAGCAAGCAACGAAAGTTTCGCAAACCTCCAGTGTTTTGGCGGATACAGTTACAAATCAAGCAAGTACAATAGAAGAACTGAACAGCTCGCTAGATGTTATAAATGGGCAAACCGTGCAGAACGCCGAAGATGCCGCCGCGGCAAACGCAATTTCCGATAAATCGGCTAAAAACGCACTAACGGGCAACTCGGCAATGAACGACCTATTTGCCGCAATGCTCGAAATTAAAGACTCGGCAAATAATATTTCCCGCATAATCAACGTTATTCAAGATATTGCGTTTCAAACCAATTTGCTTGCACTAAACGCATCCGTCGAAGCCGCCAGAGCAGGTGAACATGGTAAAGGTTTCGCCGTTGTTGCCGAAGAAGTACGCTCGTTGGCAACTCGCAGCCAAACCGCCGCCACCGAAACCGCAACGTTAATCAATAATTCCATCGAAAAGGTTGAAATTGGTACATCCATCGCAGAATCCGCCCAGGAAACCTTAACCGTTATCGTAAAAAATGCACAGGAAGTTTTGCAGATTGTCAACGGAATTTCTAATTCCTCAAAAGAGCAAGCAATATCTATTGGCGAACTTTTAAGCGGAATAACGCAAATATCGCAAATAGTGCAAAATAATTCGCAAATATCAACCGAAACGTCCGTAACAGCCGACAAATTAAACGACCAAGCAATAGTTTTGGAAAAATTGGTTTCTTATTTCAAATTGTAGTACAATTTTGTTTTTCAAAAAATTGTGTTATAATGTAACAATACAAAATTCATTAGGAAAACCAAAAGAAAGGAATGATTTTTTTGAAAGATGTTTTGAAGAAATACGCCGAGTTACTAGTTTTTGCAGGAGGCAACGTGCAAAAAGGGCAACCAGTGGTAATTGGCGGAAATGTCAACGATGCCGAGTTTATCCGAATGGTGCAAAGTGCCGCTTATGATGCAGGTGCAAGCGAAGTTGCTGTCGATTGGCAAGATGACGAAATTACACGAACCACTTATTTGCGAGCCGCAGATGAAATTTTCGAAACCTATCCCGATTGGCGCGTGGATAGATTCAAGTTTTATGACGATCGCGGCACGGTTTACCTGCATATAAGTTCGTCCGATCCCGATATGTTGAGCGGGGTTAATCCCGAACGCATAAAAACCTTGACAAAAGTTAGCCGCCAAAAACTTAAACCACATTCCACTTTGACAATGTCAAATGCGTTGCGTTGGTCGGTTTTGGCTGTGCCTTCCGCAAAATGGGCGAAAAAAGTTTTCCCAAATTTGCCACAAGATGATGCTGTGCAAAAATTATGGCAAGCTATCTTAAAAGCCGCACGTGCTGACGGCGAAAACCCAATCACCGACTGGAAAAAACATAGAGAAAATTTTACCGAACGCAAAAATTTTCTCAACAGCAAACAATTTGCTAAACTCCACTTTGCCAACGGTTTAGGCACAGATTTATTTGTCGGAATGCCAAAAAATCATGTTTGGATTGGCGGCGGCGATGTCGGACAAGACGGCGTAGATTTTTTCCCAAATATTCCAACCGAAGAAGTTTTTAGCGCTCCCGATAGAAACAATGTCAACGGAAAAGTTGTCGCTTCGATGCCGCTATCTTTTCAAGGAAATTTAATCGAAGATTTTAGCATTGTTTTCAAAGACGGTCGTGCTGTGGAATATCACGCCAAAAATAACGAGGAAATTTTGAAAAATATCATCGAAATGGATGACGGCTCGCATTATTTGGGCGAAGTTGCACTTGTCGAAAACAGCTCGCCTATATCGCAAATGGGAATTTTATTTTACAACACTTTATTTGACGAAAACGCATCTAGCCATCTTGCGGTTGGCAAAGCGTACCCAAATTGCGTAAAAGGTGGCAACGATATGTCCGAAGAAGAGTTGAAAGCCGCTGGAATAAACGATTCCATTATGCACGTTGACTTTATGTTCGGTACTGCCGATATGCAAGTTGTCGGCATTTCCGAAGACGGCACAGAAACGCTACTTATGCAGAACGGCGAATTTGTCTTCTAAATTATGGATTATTCTCAAATAAAACAGGTTGACAACGATGTTGTGCTTTATAACATTCAGCATTTTAATTTATCCGAAGTGCTAGATTGTGGGCAATGTTTCCGCTTTTCTCAACGCGAACCTAACCATTACAGCGGAATCGCCCACAATCGTTTGTTAGATGTAATTTTGCAAAATGACAACCTAATAATTAAAAACACTTCGCTTGCAGATTTTTACAGCATTTGGGAAGATTATTTTGACCTAAAACGTAACTACAGCGAACTTCGCAAGCTGTACGCAAGCGACGAAACCCTAAAAAAAGCCACTGAGTTTTCCAACGGCTTGCGTATTATGAAACAAGAACCCTGGGAAATGCTTATATCCTATATTTTTAGCCAAAATTGCAACATTCCCCGCATTAAAGGTATGATAGAAAAATTATGCACAAATTTTGGCGAACCATTACAAAATCAAAATAAAAATCAAAACGGCTATAAATTTCCTACACCGCAAAAATTGGCAAATTTAACAGTTGACGATTTATCCCCCATAAAAGCTGGCTACAGAGCCGCTTATATTATCGATGCCGCAAAAAAAGTAAATTCTGGCGAACTTAATTTATACACTTTACAAAATATGTCAACTCAAAATATTCGCAATGAGTTGCTAAAAGTTAAAGGAGTTGGGCCCAAAGTTGCCGATTGTGTGCTACTTTTCGGATTTGGCAAAACCGAAGTATATCCAATAGATGTGTGGATAAAACGAGTAATTGCAAAATATTATCCCAACGGGTTTAGCAAAATTCCCGATTATGCGGCAACCGCAGGAATCGCCCAACAATTTTTATTTCATTATGAGAGGAGCCACAGCAAATGAATATATTAGTTATCGGCGGCACAGGAGTAATAAGTACCGCTATTGTAGACAGATTGGCAGAACTTGACAACAATGTAACAGTTTTTAACCGAGGAACTCGTCCTGTTCGCTATAAATCAAAAGTAAATGTGCTAACAGGCGACAAAACCAAAACGGAGCAATTTAACCAAACCATGAAATCGCAATCTTTCGATGCCGTCATCGACATGATTTCTTATACAAAAGATGACGCGGCTATTACATTAGATGCCTTTTGGAGCTTGTCCGAACAGCCACATTTTATTTTTACGTCCACTTGTGCAACCTATAAACGCCCAATTCGTGCCGTTACAATTACCGAAGATTTTGAACGCTGGACGGACGATTCTTTTTATCCGTACGGCTATCACAAAGCGTGCATGGAAGATTATCTGCTGAAACGTGCCGAAGATGGCGAAAAAATAACGGTAATTCGCCCCTCTTTAACTTATGGAATAGGTAGCAAAAATATTGGCGTTTTACGCAATAATTACGGAATAATCGAACGGTTGAAACGGCAAAAACCCGTTGTAGTTTTTGGCGATGGCACTAATCCCTGGGAATTTACGTTTGCTCCCGATATTGCAAAAGCGTACGCTGGCGTTGTTTGCCGTGAACATTGTTTTGGTCAAATTTATCACGCAACCAGCGGCGATCCGCGCATTTGGGATGACCTTTATTTGGAGTTTGGTAAAATTATCGGCATCGAACCAAAAATTTTGCATATTTCTACCGAAATGTTAATGGAAGCTGATTCTGAAAGATTTCTGCACGTTTATCAGGAAAAAATGTTCTCGGGCATTTTTGACAACACAAAAATTAAACGTGATGTTCCTGAATATGAATGTGATTACACTTTGGACAAAACTCTTCGGGCAATTTATGATTGGTATCTTTCTGATAGCGAGGCACGTATTGTCGACAAAAATCTCGACGACTTTGAAGATTCGTTAATAATAAAATACAATAAATGTGCCGAAATTTTACAATCAAATTAAAACTTGATTTTTACTCACTTTAGCGTATAATTTAATTATGCTAAACTGTTAAACGGCTAAACGTTTAGCGATACTGTCATTTATTGAGGAGATGTTTGTTATATGGAAAAAAAATCTAATACCAAATTATCAACAAGATTGCTTATTGCAATAGTTAGCATTTCCGTTGTCGGCTTGTTGCTTGCTTTTGTTGCAATAAATATTTTTGTGCGGCAAACCATTTACAACAACATTATGGCGGCAACACACGCAGAAATGTCAACCTATGCAACGCAAATAAATAATATTTTTGTAAATAATACTTACATTATGAACAGTTTTATTTCTGCAACCGAAAGCATGGGCAGAGAAAATTTGCCAGCTATTGCAAGAAGATTCGAAGAAGAATATAATTTTATATCGCTACCAGCGGCGGGCTTTACAGTTGACAGTGCGTTTGTATCTACTGGTGCGTGGATTCCCGATCCCGCAACTTGGGTTTTAGAAGAACGTCCGTGGTTTGTGGACGGTTTAGCTGCAGGCGGCGAAGTTGCATTTACTGCACCTTATGTATCTGCTGTGCCGCCAAACCCGCTAATATTATCCATTGTACGCCATCGTCCACAATTTGAAGGCGGTGCAGTTTTTGCTATTGACATAACTTTAGATAATGTAATCGCATTGCTAAATACATATAGTGTACCTGGTAACGGCTATTTGTTCCTGTTAGATAACGAAAACAACATAATTTTTCATCCCGATCCAGTAATGTCGGCATCAGCTACAGGATTACGCAATATTAGCGAATTTCCCAATTATAGCCCAATTTTGCCCCTGCTAGATGTCGATTACGGAATAACAACTTTTACAAACTCTAATGGGTAGCCGTCCCATTTAATGACATTTACGTTGCCAGCCGCCGACTGGACTTTGGGCGTTGCGTTTCCTACAACAGTTACTGATATTCCTATTTGGCAAAATTTACTTGGTATAATTATCACGTTTTTCATGGTTTTGGTAGTAATTATGATTGCTATGTTTTTAATTGTAAATACTTTGCTAAAAAGAAAAATAAGCGAAAAAATCCGCAACTTCCGCAAACTTTCGGAAGATTTAGCAAGCGGAAAAAGTATCTCGTTAAACCGCGTTCACGACAACTCGTTTGGGCTTGATGCAATGGACAGCGAGTTTGAAGACGTTGTCAATAGTATTTCGCAAGTACACAGCGACATGAACAAATTATACGAGCAACAAGAGGCGGGCGCATACAAATTTAGAATAGCCACCAGCAATCACCACGGCATTTACAAGGAAATCGTCAGCAAAACGAACGATTTAGCCAACAGTTTTATCGAAACGCGCGGCAATATTTTGGATTTCTTCCAAGAAGTGGCGAACGGCAATTTTAACGCAAAATGTGAATATACTTTTGTCGGCGACGAAATCTTTATAAACGATTTATTGGATTCTGTGCGAAACAACATTACCGACGTTGCCACAGAAATAACAAACATAACATTAGCCGCTCAAAACGGCAATGTATCGTATTCCGCCGATGCAACCAAGTACAAAGGCACATGGTCGGACGTTGTTTTGGACATGAACAAGCTAGTGCAAGCCATAAAAGAGCCTATCCAAGAAACGCGCGACGTTTTGGCACGGTTTAATTCTGGTTATTTTGACAAGCCTGTTAAAGGCGAATATAAGGGAATTTTTGCCGATATTAAAAAGGATATAAATTCTCTTGTAACGGGAATCGGCGAATACGTCAAGGAAATTGACATTTGTTTGGGTGCATTGGCGGACGGAAACCTAACAAAACGCTCTACAATGCAGTTTGAAGGCGAATTTAACGCTATTGGCAAATCGCTAAACAACATTGCCGATACGTTGCAACGCACAATGTCGGAAATATCAGTGGCATCCGAGCAGGTTTTATACGGTTCAAAACAAATATCAATCAGCGCCGTGGAGCTTTCCAACGGAGCAACCGAGCAATCCGATTCTGTACAAGAACTAAACGAAACGCTGTCGTCAATCAACGTTCAAACCAAGGAAAACGCCGACAACGCCGACAAAGCCAACACAATATCTAGCCAATCGGCAGAAAACGCACAAAACGGCAATAGTGCAATGCAGCATATGTTGGATGCAATGTTGCAAATAAAAAATTCTAGCAATAATATATCGCACATAATCAAGGTTATACAAGATATTGCGTTTCAAACGAATTTGCTTTCGTTAAACGCCTCGGTAGAAGCCGCTCGAGCAGGAGAACACGGCAAAGGGTTCAGCGTAGTTGCCGAAGAAGTGCGTTCGCTTGCCGCACGCAGTCAAGCCGCCGCAACCGAAACCACGCAACTAATCGAGGATTCCCTTGTGCGAGTTGATGCAGGTAGCTCAATCGCCGAATCCACCGCCGAATCGCTAAACGCAATCGTGCAAAGTGCGGACGAAGTTTTGCAAATTATCAACAACATCTCGTCATCCTCCAAACACCAAGCAACCGCCATCGACAACGTTAGCAACGGCTTAACACAAATTTCCGCAGTAGTAGAAAATAACTCGGCTGTAGCCGAACAAACCGCCAGCACCGCCGAAGAACTAAACTCGCAAGCCGAATTGTTGGCGAAATTGGTAAATTATTTCAAGTTGTAAGTACAAAACCTTGGGGCGTCCGCCTATCGGCGGACAGGCTGCCCCCCGCCTGCCGGCGGGCAGGCAAACCCCGCTGGGTACGCGTACCCAGACCCGCTA
>WRKG01000224.1 GCA_009778185.1 Bacillota bacterium | reverse complement strand
GATTGTACAAGCCGCCAGCCACAAAATCGTACGGGTTCAAAAACGGCTTGCCAAATCCCGTGATATTTATCGGAAACACCGAAATTATGCTTAAATGACTGTTGCCGTTCGTTACGCCGCAACGCACGTACGCTTCACCGTCGCCTTTTGGGAGAATTTTCGCCGAAAGTCCGTCTGCCGCAACTTCCAAAGTTCCCAACGGGCTGTCGATTCCGTTTGCATCTGTCAACCGCCATTGCAACTGCCGAATGTTCTGCGGAGTCGCCGTTTTTGGGAAAAGTTCTGCCGAAATCTCAAATTCTTTTTCCGATTTAGAAACATTTGTCAACTCAATTTTTCGCACAGGAATATCGTAATCGTCCAAATCGGCGTAAATTTCAAAAGTGCCGTCTGTAACGGAGTTTGGCTTGCTGATTGCCAATAATTTTCCGTTGAAAAGCCGTCTGTCCGCTTGCTGATAGGATTCTCGGTCGGTGGAATCGCCGTTGTCCGTTCCCAATAATTCGCCTTCGATTAACGATAAAATTACTCGATTGTTGGCGTTTTCTACGATGTTTCCATTTTCGTCAACGGCGGTGATTTCTGTGAAAATTAACTCGCCGATTGTCGTGTTTGTCAACTGCAAACTGGCGGTATCTCCGAACGAATGCCGCGAATGTTCCGCAACGATTGTTCCGTTTCGGGCAATCGCAGTGGCTCGCAAAGTGCCGCTTTCGTAGGGAACAACGTAATCCGCCACCAAATCAATATCTTTTACGCCAAGCGAAACATCGTTCAAAAACAGCTCCACTTGCTTTACATTGGAGCAAACTCGCACGTCAATGGGCTGTCCAGGCGACCAATCCCAGTGCGGCAAAATATGAATAAACGGCGCGCGGCGAAAATCCGTCCAGCCAGCCTTAAAAATATAGTAGGAATCTTTCGGAAATCCAGCTGTGTCAATTTGTCCAAAATACGAGTTTTTCGTGTGATATGGCGTAGGTTCGCCTATGTAATCTGTGCCTGTCCAAATGAATTGTCCAAAAATGAAATCTCGGTCGCGGTGGTCTTTTATGCAGGTTTCGGCGTTTTTCGCGCCCCAACTTGTCGTGCTGTTGCCGAGCGCGGAGCATTGCAGGTCGTCGTCGCTCAAAACGGAAGCCGCCAGCGGGAAGTGATAAACGCCCCGACTTTGCACCGTTGAAGCCGTTTCGCCGCCGTAAATTATCCAATCGGGAAACTTTTTGTGGTGGTCATCGTACAAATATTCGGCATAGTTGTAGCCGACCAATTTGAGAATGTCAACGCATTTTTGCGTGTTTTCCCAAGCCATGTAATTTGAGCAAAGCGTGATTTGTGCATGAGATTGCGGATCGTGCTTGCGAACGTTGTCAACCAGTTCTTGCAAGGTTAGCAAGCCGTCAACGTAACTTGCGTGCGTATCCACGATTTCGTTGCCGACGCTCCACATTATGATTGACGGGCAGTTGCGGTCGCGGCGAATCCAGGCGGCAACGTCCTTTGCGGAATGCTCCTCAAAAAAGCGGGCGTAATCGTATTTATTTTTGGGACGTTTCCACATATCGGTAAATTCCGACATTACAAGAAATCCCATTTGGTCGCAAAGTTCCATAAACAGCTTGGCTGGCGGATTGTGAGCGGTACGAATTGCGTTTACGCCCATACTTTTGAGAATTGTCAACTGTCGCCGCAAAGCATCGGGATGCACAGCCGCACCGAGCGCGCCTAAATCGTGATGTTGGCAAACGCCGTTTATTTTCACGTTTTTCCCGTTTAGGAAAAAGCCTTTGTTTGGGTCAAATTGGATTTCTCGAAAGCCGAAACGAGTTGTAACTTTGTCAACAACTTCGCCGTTCACGACGATTTCCGAGATAATGTAATAGCAAGCTGGGTTGAAAAGGCTCCACATTTGCGGAGCGAAAAATTCCAGGTCGCCATTTGGCAGGGTTTTAATGCCCTCTGTGATGCTGTCAACCTTGTGGCGAACGGTATAATTTTTTGTATCGGATACAATTTCTGTTGCGATGTTGACGTGCCAAATATCGTTAAGTTGGCGTTTTGGCGTGATGTAAATGCCGTTTATGGCGAAATGAGTGCTATTTTTGATTAGCATAAAGCAATCTCGGTAAATGCCGGCGCCGGTATACCAGCGCGAGTTGGGCGATTGGTAATTGACTTTCAGCATAATCGTGTTATTGGAGGGATCTAGCAGGTTGACAAAATCGGTTATATCAAAATGGAAAGCGGTGTAGCCGTATTGCCAGCAGCCGACAAGCTGCGAGTTTACGAAGAGTTCGCAATCCATGTAAACGCCGTCAAAGCAGAGGATAGCGCGTTGACCGTATTGCAGGTCGCTAGCGTCCCAAGCCTTGCGGTAGTAGCCTATACTGGTTTGATAGAGGTTGTTGCTGTCGGAAATAAGCCAATCGTGCGGAATGGTTACAGGTTGCCAGTCGGTGGCGGTAACATAATTCGAGCCGCCAGCGGAATCGGATGTTTCTTTTACTTCTTTTCTAAAATACCAGTTATCGTTGAATTTTTTTGGCATGATTTTCACCCTTGCTGTTTTATTTTTTGGTACTTTTTTATTATAGCATATTTTTTTTTGGGTGTAAATTATTTGTGGTTGTTTGTTATTTGGGAAAAAATTTTGCAAAATGTTGATATACTTGTTAAAGTTCACAAAAATTAAAACCTTGGGGCACCCGCCTGCCGGCGGGCAGGCTGCCCTCCACCTGCCGGCGGACAGGCAAACCCCGCAAGGACGCGCGCGCCCTTGACCCGCATCTTTTGTTAAGTTGAATTGCTATATATTGCGGATTGGGAAAAATTGTTGCAAAATATTGATGTATTGCGGGTTGAGAAAAAATTGTTGCAAAATGTTGATGTATTGCGGGTTGAAAAAAATTTGTTGCAAAATGTTGATATATTGCGGGTTGAGAAAAAATTGTTGCAAAATCTTGATGTATTGCGGGTTGAGAAAAATGTGTTGCAAAATGTTGATATATTGCGGGTTGAGAAAAAATTGTTGCAAAATGTTGATATATTGCGGGTTGGGAAAAACGGGCGGACCCGCCTGCTAGACGAGCAGGTAATATCCGCCCCTACATTTGTAGAAAATGCAATTATTCTTCCCCAACAATTTTCCGTTCTAAATCCAAGATAGTATCTTGTAATTTTGCATCGTATTCTAGTTCGCCGCTGATTTTCTCGCAACCGTGCATTACTGTTGTGTGGTCGCGTTTGCCGAACGCCGCGCCAATTTGCGGCAACGTTACATTTTTCATTATTTTTCGTGCAAGATACATCGCTATTTGCCTTGGAATTACAATATCTTTGGTGCGGCGGCGACTGTTCAAATCTTCTACCGTGATTTTGTGATAATCCGCTACTATCTGTTGGATATATTCAACGGTTATAATGGGCTTTTCTGCACCCTCTAATTGGTCTTTTAGTGCCTCACGAGTTAATTCTAGCGTGATTGGCGTGTTTGTGAACCGTGCGTACGCAATTACTTTGTTTAACGCACCCTCTAAATCTCGTATATTGGAAACTATGTTGCGAATGATAAACTCTTTGACGGCTGGCGGCAATGCAAGCCGCTCCAGGTGCAACTTTTTCTCGAGGATTGCCGCACGAGTTTCATAATCTGGTAGCGTAACATCCACAATTAAGCCCATTCCAAAGCGAGTTGTTAGGCGTTTTTCAATGTTGCCCAATTCTTTGGGCGGCAAATCGCTTGTCAGCACAATTTGCTTGTTCTCGTTGTAGAGCGTGTTGAACGTGTGAAAAATTTCCTCTTGCGTTTCAACGGTTCGCTCCAGGAACTGAATGTCGTCCAGCAGGAGCAGGTCGCAACGGCGATATTTATTTTTGAAATTTTGAGTTGACTTCTCACGAATAGAGTAAATTAGCTCATTTGTGAAGGATTCCGTGGATTGGTAAAGCACGTTTAATTTGGGATTTTGCTCCAAAGCGAAGTTGCCGATTGACTGCACAAGATGCGTTTTGCCCAATCCAACGCCGCCGTACAGGAAAAGCGGATTATAACTGGATTGTCCAGGTTCTTCCGCCACGGATAATGCGGCGGCGTAAGCCATTTCGTTGCTTTTGCCCTTGACGAACGTATCGAAAGTGTATTTTTGGCGGAGGTTAGTTTTTGCGTAATTTTCGGCAAATTTTAGGGTTTCCTCGGTGGTTTTGTCGTTGGGCGATGATATTGTAACCTCGATGTCCATTTCGGTAACGCTGCGAACACAGCGAGTTATCTCGTATAAATAACGGGAATTTATGGTGGTTTTGAAGAATGTGCTTTCGGCAGACAAATAAAGCGTGTTGTTCTCTAGCTTGATTGGCGAAAGTTTCATTATTATCGAGTTGTACACCACGTCCGTTAGGGATTTTTCTAGTAAAAGTAAGGTTTCTTGCCAAAGTTTGGTTGTGTCCATTTTTTGCCCTCCTTTTTGGATATTGTAGCATAAAATTTGAGAGTTGTCAAATTTTGTTGGGGTTTGGGGAATTTCAGTTGTGAATTGTTATAATAAATCAGCTTAATAAAAAAATGAAAAAATAAAAAAACGGGCGGATAATATCCGCCCCTACAAATTACCAATCATAGTAGCGGATTTTTCATCCACCCATTTTTTAATATATATTATTGTGAAATTTTTCAATCACACCGCAACCGATTCCTTCTTCGCACCCTTACTAGTAATTTTTTCAGTTACGGCAGTATTCCCCGTTAAAGTATACCAAACCGAGCCAGAAATAAACACGGAAGAATACGTACCAAAAACTAATCCAATCATTATTGGCAACGCAAAATCTTGGATGGACGGCACGCCCAAAATGAACAGCGTAAGCACCATCAACAACGTACTTGCGGACGTAAGTATCGAACGGCGCAACGTTTGCGTTACGCTAATATCTACCAAATCGATGTTGTCAACTTTGAGACGGGTTTTATTTTCGCGCAATCTGTCAAAAATAACGATTGTCGCATTTATGGAATAGCCCATTATCGTAAGCAAAACCGCAATAAATGCGTAATTTAACGGAATCCGCAAAATTGCAAAAATTGCCATTGTCATAAAAGCATCGTGCAACAGCGTTGCTACTGTGCTTGCTCCCATTCGCAAATCGTTAAACCTGTACGTGATGTAAATCAACATCAACAAACAAGCTAATCCCACGGCGAAAACGGCGGCACGTTGCATATCGGCACTTACTGTTGGGCTAACATCGGCATAAGTAAACGCATCGGCAGTTAAACCGTAACGCTCGCTTATTGCCGCAATTAACGAAATTCGCATATCTGCATCTATTGAGTGTATTCGGATAAGTGCTTGCGTATCGCCGCCTATGCTCTGCACTTGCGGAGATGGCTGTCCTGTTATCTCGTAAATTAACGTTGACATTTCGGCATTGTTAAATGGCTGCCCAATTTCTATTTGAAAAGATGTTCCGCCGGCAAATTCTACATCAAGGTTAAATATCCCGTTGCCTTGCGAAAAATGGAATATCATGCTAGCAACTCCCAAAAGTAGTACAGCCAACGAGATTGCTAAATAACGTCTGCGATGATTTACAACTTTTAAGATAAATCCATCTTGTTTAGGATTTTTGTCAACAGTTTCTTCCTCCGCAACGGACGAAACGCCAAACCATTTTGGATTGCGTAATCCCATTGCAATCATTGCGTTGACAAAAAGGCGAGTAAGCACCAAAGCCGAAAACATCGAAACTAAAATTCCCAAGCCCAATGTAACGGCGAAACCTTGAATTGGACCCGTTCCTTGCCAAAATAACGCTCCCGCAGCCATTAAAGTTGTAATGTTACAGTCAACAACCGCAGGAAACGCCCTGTTAAAGCCAACATTTAAGGCGGAACGCAAGGTTCGACCTGTTGTAATTTCTTCACGAACGCGCTCAAATATGATAACATTCGCATCTAAAGCCATTCCGATTGACAGGATAATTCCCGCCATTCCTGGCAAAGTTAAAATAATATCAAAGCCGCTGATTATAACCAACATCAAAAAGGAATAAGTTAGCAACGCAACAGATGCCGCTATTCCAGAAACTCGGTAAACAACAAGCAACAAAATTATCATTAGGACAACGCCGATAATTCCCGCAATAACGCTAGTTTCGAGAGCATCTGCACCGAGTTGCGCGCCGACATTGTTCATGCTGACAACGGTTAATCCGAACGGCAACGAACCTTGATTTATCGTGGTAGAAAGTGCATCCGCCTCTTCACGGGAAAAGCCCGCCATTCCGCCGTCAATTTGTGCATTGCCACCGATTATTACCGAATTTACCACGGGCGCGCTAATAAGCTCCGCATCCAAAAAAATGTAAATTGGACGACCCAAATTATCACGAGTAGCTTGTTCGAACAGTTGTGCGCCCGAACTAGTGAACTCCAAGCCAACGACAATGCGACCGCCGCCAGTTTGTCCACCGTCCATTTGCGTACGCGCCCGCGAAACATCTGCTCCCGTAAGCAAAATATTGCCGTTTTCGTCAGTAAAAGTAAGCAAAGCGGTTGCTCCGATAAGTGCAACTGCCTCTTCTGTATCGCCAACACCTGGGATGTTTACCCTAATTTGACGAGTACCTTCGCGCCCAGTAGTTGCCTCTGTGTAGCCCAAACTGTCAAGTCGTCTTCTTAATAGGCTGTTTGCGGCGTTCATATCTTCGGCGGTTGGGTTTTCAATGTCCGCTTCGTATAAAATGGTTGCTCCGCCTTGCAAATCAAGCCCAAGACTAATATTGCCAACTCCTAAAATTTGATTTGAGCCGATTCCGAAAAACGAAATAGCACCCAAACTAGCGGTAAAAAGGCACAGCAACACAATTATTAAAAGTCCTCTGTTTTTCATTTATTTGCCTCCATTTGTCAACTAAATGACACGAACTTTAATTACATTAGATATTTTCATTAAATCTTTTTCGATACCTTCCAAGGAAACGTTATCGACATCAAGCATAGTGTACGCAAATTCGCCATTGCTGCGATTTAGCATATTGTAAATATTTAGCGAGCGATCCGAAAAAACGCCAGTAATTGGGCCCACAACTTTTGCAACGTTTCTGTGGATAATGCAAACTCGTTTTTGTGCGGCTATGTGCGGTATTTCGCAATCTGGGAAGTTGACAGAATGCTTGATATTTCCGTAAAGTAGGTAATCTTTAAGTTGTTGAGCTGCCATTGTTGACGAATTTGCGCGAGCTTCGGGCGTAACTGCACCAAGGTTTGGGATTGTGATAATTTTCTCGTTGCCCAAAATATCTTCCGACGGAAAATCGGTTACGTAACTTGCGACAGTTCCGTTGCTGATGGCGGTTTTAATTGCTTCGTTGTTGATAACTTCGGCACGCGAAAAGTTTAGCACACGTACGCCAGGTTTACATTTGCGGAAAGTATGCTCATCAAAAAGATGTCTGGTTTGTGCAGTTGCGGGAACGTGAACCGTCAAATAATCGGCAACTGCCAAAAGTGCATCCAAAGCGGGCGCGCGGCGAACTCCTTGCGACAAATGCCACGCAGCATCAACGGAAATATACGGATCGTAACCCCAAACACGCATACCCATTTCTCGTGCAGCGTTAGCAACCAAAACGCCAGTAGAGCCAAGTCCGACAACGCCCAAAACTTTGCCAGCAATTTCTGGGCCCACGAACGGAGAATCCCGTTGGTCGATTATTTTGGAAACCGCTGTTTTGCCAACCAAACTTTGCGCCCAAGCGATTCCGCCGTATATATTGCGGCTTGCCAAAACAAGCCCTGCTAAAACAAGCTCTTTTACAGCGTTTGCATTAGATCCAGGCGTGTTAAATACGACAATTCCGCGTTCGGTGCAAGCGTCAACATCGATTGTGCTTGTGTTTGTGCCTGCACGGGCTATTGCGTACAAATTTGGGTTTACATTTTCGGCTGTAATATTGGTACTTCGCACTAAAATTCCGTGCGGATTTTGCTCATCTGGGGATAATTGAAAATTATCTTTTGTCAACTTTTCCAAGCCGATTGGGGAAATTTCGTTGATAGTTTTAATATAAAACATGGTTAATTCTCCTTAATATTTACTAATTTTACTGTGTTTTCGCCTAATAAATTTTCCAAACTGGCAATTAAATTGGGCGATGGATTCACTTTTTTTTCGTATACCAGTTTTTGTTGATTTTCCTCGTTGTATATTTTTACGAGCGTACTTCCTGGGTAATTTTGCAAAAGTTTGCTTACTTTTGGCAAATTGTGGGCAGTCGGAATTTTTATCCAAAAAGTGGATTTTGGCGGTTCTTCGTAAAAAAATATGTTGTTGGCAATTATTTTTACTTCCTCTTCTTGTAAACTGACCGTGCCTTCGATTATTATAACAGAGTCTTCCGACAAACGCAAAGAATATTTTTCGTAAAGTTGCGAAAACACAACTACCTCAATGTTATCATAAAAATCTTCGATTGTCAAAAAAGCCATTGGCTTATGACCATTCCTTGTATAATGCACCGTGCGTTTGGTTATAATTCCGCCATAAAATAGCTTTTGATTATCTTGTACACCTGCATTTTTTATTGTTACACTTGCGGTTGTTTTTGCTAAAAAATTTTCGTAATATTTTAGTGGATGTCCACTTATGTACAGTCCGATTGCCTCTTTTTCGTTGGTGAGCAATGTTGTTTCGTCCAGTTCTGGGATATTTGGCAAATTGTCGGCATCTTCGATGGTTGTGCTGAAATTTTCGCCGAATAAATTTAGCTGTCCGTCAAAAGTATTTTTGCGAGATTGAGCGACGGCATCCAAAATAGTTTTGTAAACCGCTAAATATTGCGAACGTTTTCCGCCAAGCGAATCGAAAGCACCGCTATTTATTAGCCCTTCAATGCAACGGCTGTTGATGTTTTCGCCATTTTTTGTAACTCGCTGAATAAAATTTGTCAAGCTAGTGTATTTTCCATTGGCTGTGCGTTCGGCAACGATCGCTTCGATTGCACCGCGCCCAACATTTTTGATTGAAACAAGCCCAAATCTAATTGTGCCGTTAGATACGCTAAAATGGGCGAATCCCTCGTTAATATCGGGCTGTAACAAGCGAATTTTCATTTTTTTGCAAGCCAAAATGTATTCAACAACTTTCGATTCCATAACGGATGTCATGCTTGCCGCCATAAATTCTACTGGATAATGACATTTTAGCCAAGCCGTTTGATAGCCAATAACCGCATACGCCGCCGCATGAGATTTGTTAAACGCATATTTGGCAAAATCGGACATCTCGTCAAATATTTTGTTGGCGGAATTTTCGTCAATGTTTCGCTCGGCACAACCTTTGATAAAATGTTCTCGTTCTTGTGCCATAACATCGCCCTTTTTTTTGGACATTGCGCGGCGCACAAGATCGCTATGTGCCAAAGAATAGCCCGCTAATTCTCGGACAATTTGCATAACTTGCTCCTGGTAGACAATGCAACCGTACGTTGCACTCAAAATTGGCTCTAATGCGGGATGCGTGTACATTATCGGCTGTTTGCTGTGTTTTCCGCGCACATATTTTGGGATAAAATCCATCGGTCCAGGTCTAAATAAGGAAATTCCCGCAATTATATCTTCCAAATTTTCGGGCTGTAATTCCTTGATAAATGCTTTCATTCCAGAGCTTTCCAGCTGAAAAATTCCCTCCGTTTGCCCTTGCGAAATCAATTTGTAAACGGCGGAATCTTCATAGCCGATTTTATTCCAGTCAATAGTAATTTTATGTCCACGTTGAATTTCTTGGATTGCGTTGTTTATTACTGTTAGCGTTCGCAAGCCCAAAAAGTCCATTTTTAGCAAGCCCAATTCTTCCAGGGTATTCATTGTAAATTGCGTGGTTGCAAAACCGTCCGCTTGATACAACGGCACGTGATTCCCGACAGGTTCATCGCAAATAACAACGCCAGCCGCATGAGTTGACGCATGGCGCGGCAAACCCTCCAATCGTTGGGACATTTCCAGTAATTCGGCGTATTCTTTGTTGTTTAATTCAAGATTAACTTCCATTGCTCGTTGGATTGTAATTCCAAGTTCCTGGGGAATCAACTTTGCTATTTTGTCAACTGTCGAATAGGGAATATCTAATGCACGACCGACATCTCGTATTACCGCTTTTGCCGCCAAAGTTCCAAAGGTTATAATTTGTGCAACAAAATCTTTGCCATATTTATCAACCACATATTTTATGACTTCTGGACGGCGTTCATAGCAAAAGTCAATATCAATATCGGGCATAGAAATTCTTTCGGGATTGAGAAACCTCTCGAACATTAGCCCATATTTTATGGGATCGACATCGGTAATTTGCAAGCAATATGCAACTAAACTTCCTGCCGCCGAACCTCTTCCAGGTCCGACAGCGATTCCGTTATCTTTTGCGTATTTTATGAAATCCCAAACCACCAAAAAATAGTCGACAAATCCCATATTTTGGATTGTTTCCAGTTCAAAATTTAGCCGCTCGATGTGCAAATTTGCGTTATTTTCGTAGCGAAAGGTCAACCCATTTTTGCATAATTCCGCAAGATATTCAAACGGAGAAATTTCGGTTGGCAAAGGATATTTTGGCAACTTGTAATTGTTAAATTCAATTTCAACGTTGCATTTATCGGCGATTTTTTGCGTATTTTCGAGAGCGGCTTGCATTTCGGCTTTATGTTCGGTGCTTTCCAGTAATTCGTACATTTCTTGGGAAGATTTCAAATAAAATTGGTCGCCGTGATACCGCAAACGATTGGGTTCGTGCACAGTTTTGTTGGTTTGAATGCACAACAAAATATCGTGGGCTTTGTGGTCGGCGCGGTTAATGTAATGCACATCGTTTGTTGCAACTAGCGGAATATTAGTGTTTTTGTGAATTGAGATAAGTTTTTCGTTTATTTGTGTCTGCTCTGCGATTCCGTGATTTTGCAGTTCCAAAAAAAAATTGCCGTGTCCAAAAATATTTTCGTAAACGAGAGCCTGTTTTTCCATGGTTGACAAAATTTGCCCATCCAACAGCGGACGAGCGATAACTCCCGCCAAACAAGCGGAAAGTGCGATAATTCCGTTGTGATATTTTTGCAAAAGTTCCAAATCAACGCGCGGTTTGTAATAAAATCCCTCTGTAAACCCCAAAGATACCAGTTTTACGAGGTTTTTGTAACCGTCATTATTTTTCGCAAGCAAAACTAAATGATAATATGCGCGCCCTTCGGTGGTTGCCTTTTCGAACCGCGAGCCAGTTGAAACGTAAACTTCGCAACCCAAAATTGGCTTTATTCCGACCGATTTCGCCGCTTTATAAAAATCGATAATTCCGTACATTGTGCCGTGATCGGTTAAAGCCAAACTTGTCATGTTCAAATTTTTCGCCTGTGTAACCAATTCGTTGATTTTAGCCAATCCGTCCAACAAGCTGTATTCAGAATGAACGTGCAAATGGGCGAAATTTTGGGATATTTTACACATTTATAACAACTTCCGTATCTAATAAATCGGAATTTTCCGCCAAAACAGAGGAAACCTCTTTCAAGAAATTTTCGGTTTGCAAAGCGGCACTTCCTGTAAACGACCAAGATTCTATCAAGGCTTTTAACTCTTGTTCGGACAAGCCAAATGCTGAATCGGCGGCGATTCGGCTAATTAAGTCATTTTGTTTGCCCTCTGCTTTAACTTGCTGTGCAGCCGCAACGGAATGGATTCTTATGCGTTCGTGCAAATGTTGCCTATCTCCGTTATTTTTAACGCAGTGCATAAGAATATTTTCCGTGGAAATGAACGGCAATTCTTCCCACAAATGCTTTTGCATAACTTTGGGATAAACCGTCAAGCCGCCAATAATGTTGACGTAAAGTTGCAAAATGCCGTCAACCGCCAAAAAAGCCTCTGGAATGGAAATACGCTTGTTGGCGGAATCGTCCAAAGTGCGCTCGAGCCATTGCGTACCTGCTGTAAATGCAGGGTTAAGTGCATCGGCAATTACAAACCGCGCCAACGAGGCAATGCGTTCACTTCGCATTGGGTTTCTCTTGTACGCCATTGCAGAAGAGCCAACTTGTCCGCTTTCGAACGGTTCGTCAACTTCTTTTAAGTGAGACATCAATCTAATGTCATTGGAAAATTTATAGGCACTTTGAGCGATTCCCGAAAGTGCAGAAAGCACAAAATAGTCAACCTTGCGCGAGTAAGTTTGACCACTGACAGGATAAACGCCGTCAAATTGCATTTTATCGGCAATTTTGCGTTCTAGTTGCAAAACTTTTTGGTGATCGCCGTCAAACAAGTTCAAAAAACTTGCACCTGTGCCAGTTGTGCCTTTGCAGCCCAACAATTTTATATTAGAAAGGGTAAAATCGAGTTGTTGCAAATCGAAAAGCAAATCTTGCAACCAAAGAGTGGCACGTTTGCCGATTGTGGTTGGCTGTGCCGCCTGAAAGTGCGTATACGCAAGACAAGCCAAATTTTTATTTGTTTGTGCGAATTTGTGCAAGTTGGCAATCGCCGTCAACAACAGGGCTTTTATGCGGTTTAGGGCTTGTTTCATAACAATCAAATCGGTATTATCGCCAACATAGCAAGAAGTCGCTCCCAAATGAATTATTGGGCCCGCCTTTGGACATTGCACCGCAAAAGCCTTTATATGAGCCATAACATCGTGCCGCAACTCCTTTTCGAAAGCGGCGGCTTGCTGATAGTCAACATTATTTATATTGGATTGCATTTCACTAATTTGCTCGTCTGTGATTGGCAAGCCCAATTCTTTTTGGCTTTCTGCCAACGCAACCCACAATTTTCGCCAAGTAGAAAACTTATTGTCATCCGAAAAAATAAACTGCATTTCCTTACTAGCGTACCGCTTGCATAACGGATTTTCATAAATATTGGACATTTTTTTCCTCCTTTTAGTGTATAGGATATTGTTGCAAAGTTATAATGTAGTAAATATTGCAAAAGCGGGCGGATATTATCCGCCCCTACGGCAGACAATTTGTAGGGGCGGATATTATCCGCCCGTGTTTTATAAATTCGCAACTCAATGAAATCTAAACCATATTTTGTTATTTTGCAATATAATTTTATTTTTCAAAATGCTGATAATCTCGCACGCTATCCCAATCTCCGCCCCAAGTCCAGCCACGGCTTGTAAAAGCGGTATGAACGGCATCGCCTGAGATAATCATGCCAGGGCGAACATTGTTTCGGTTGACAAAAGCTGTTCCTGCGGGTGGCCACACAACCGTTGCTACAGAGGGATTTTGCACAGGGTTAATATCTATTGCAACGCCGAAAGCGTGATTTGACAAGGTTGTAGTTTCGGCAATATATCTAAAGTTAAACGCAGAACTATTGTTATTTTCCATGGAAAATAAATCGTCGGCGTTATAGTAATCGATTAGGCGAATTTGATGTATTGGAAACTCGCTTTCGTAAATTTCGCGAAAAATTTCCAAAACTTCGTCCGCCAAATGTTCGGCAACTATCATGTTGCCAATTTGCGTTTCGCCGTTAAAATCAATGTGAGTTACTGTCAAATAGCTTAAATCTTCCAAAGAAATATAGTTGTTTGTAACAAAAGACCCGCCGTAAATTAGGTTTATAATGGCTGTCGGAATCGGCTC
>WRKG01000223.1 GCA_009778185.1 Bacillota bacterium | reverse complement strand
GCCCGCCGGCAGGCGGGCGCCCCAAGGTTTTGATGTTGTTTGAGTATACAACATCTCCGCATTTCAACACAAACCCAACAAAAAACCCTCGGCAAAAACCGAGGGTTTAACATTTGAATTTACATATCTCGCAATTTGAATTCTTTTACCATTTTTTCAAATTCTACCGCTTTGTTGGAAAGCACAGAGGAAGTTGCGGCGGCTTGTTCGCTTGCGGCGGTTGCGGCTTGCGTTGTTTGGGTTATTACTTCGATGTTTTGGTTTACACGTTGTGCTGATTCTATTTGGCTGTCGGATATTGCCGACATATTTTTTATTAAGTTACTTATTTCGGATATTTGCTCAACTATTTTTTGCAGTGTATCAGATGTATGGTACGCAATATCGCTACCTTGTGCCGCTTTTGTAACGGCAGAAGTTATCAATGTGCCTGTATCGGCGGCGGCGGTTTGGCTGCGGTTGGCTAGGTTGCGAACTTCTTCGGCAACAACGGCAAAACCTTTGCCATGTTCGCCTGCTCTGGCGGCTTCGACGGATGCGTTTAGCGAAAGCAAATTTGTTTGGAACGCAATATCGTCAATTACACGAATAATTTTGGAAATATCATCGGAAGCACGGCTAATTTCGTCCATTGCAACTAGCAAATCTTTCATGTCGGTTGTGCCTTTTGTTGCACTATCACGGGCGTTATCGGCTACTACATCGGTAGCTTCGGCGCTATCGGTTGCAATTTTAATTTGGTTTAACATATTTTGCACAACTTCGTGAACTTCGCTAACAGAAACCGATTGATGCGTTATACTGTCGGCTAATTCTTGGCTTGCCAAAGCTATTGTTTTTGCACCCGAGGAAAGTTCTAATGTGGAAATACGAATATCGCCAATCATATAATTAAACGCCTCTAATATATCGTTCAAAGATTTTTTAATGCCGTAAAAATCGCCCAAATAATGGCGTTTTATGCTTACGTCCAGGTTTTTGTTGGCAATTTGTGTCAACACCGAACGAATTTCGAGTATATATTCTGATAAAACTTTTACTGTGCTGTTAAAAGATACTTTTATCTCGTTAAAGCTACCTTGATAATTGCCCTGCATATTTGCACTTAAATCGCCCTCGGATAACTTTTTGAATGCGGTATTTGCCTCGTTTAACGGCTGTGATACGCTGTAAACCAAGTTATTTAACGAATTTATTGTTAATTTCCAGTCGCCAGAGTATTTTTCCGAGTTGATTAGTTTGGACAAATCGCCTTTTGATGCGGCGGATGCCATTTTTCCAATATCTTGTTGAACGCTTTCCAAGTTTGCTTTAACACGATTAAGAATTTCCGTACCAACTTTCTTTTTGCCAGGAAGTTCCTTGACAACAATATCAAAGCGACCTTCCGCAAAAGCGTCAACCGTATTTAGAAGATACAACATATCTTCCAAAACAACCTCGAGCATAGAGTTGAGAGATTCGGTGGCTGCACGATAATCTCCTTTGAACAACGAGTCGTCAATGCGAGCGTCAAATTCGCCAGCTTTATGCTGTCTGCCCAACGCTTCCATATTAGATACAAGCGAGCGGAAAATTTCAATCATGCCAAAAATTGTATTTGACAAAATATCAAGTTCGTCAACGCCATTTGTTTGAAGTTGCACGTTAAAATTGCCGTTTTGCACTTGATGAGCAGAATTAACAATGCGGTCAACTTTGGTTTTGAACCCTCGAACAATCGTAAACGCTATTAAAAACACAAAAATTGCCAAAACAACAGGAACAACAATATTAAGTATCGAAATTATTTGGCTTGTAGCCGCTAGTTCTGTGCGCGAGTTTGACAAAACTATGCTTGCGGCGTTACGTGATTCTTGTACCAAAACGTCGACTAATTCAACTAATTCAACGGCGTTTTCCATATCAAAAGTATCGTTGCCGCCAACAAAATAATTGCGTTGAAAAATGCTTACAACTTGTGTTGTATTAGAAATAATATGATTTATGTTAGCTAATCGCTCTTGCCGTTCGGCATCGGATAAGTTATTATCAGTATTAACGAGAATTATGTAATTTTCGCCAATTAGCATAAGATTATCGTACAAAGCCATAACATAGGCTTCGCTAGATACCCAATCGGTTGTAGTAAATCGCCAAACAGTATCCATAAAAGTTGACCGCAAGTAACGGCGCATTTCAGTAAACTGCTGTTGATATTCCAAAATAGTGATGTTTCGCATAATTACATAGTCAATAAGATGTGCATGGGTTTCTTCGCTACTTGCATGAGAGGATGCAAAAAAAGTTACAACTCCAATAAAAATAATAAGTATCGCAGTGTAAGAGATTATTAGCTTTTTTGCAATGGTTAATCGTGTCCAAAACATTAAAAATACTCCTTTATTATAATTTTGCCCATTTTGCCAAACTAACTTGCAAAGTGAACTAATATTTGTGAAACCAAAAATTTTTAACGCGTTCTTATTTTAATTATAACATTTTTTACGTCATTGCATTTTTTACCTTTTCACATTTTTAATGCAAATTGTCGGTTGAATTTTATTGTTTTGGTGGTTGCCATTACATCGTTGACAATAAAAATTTTCAACTGCTGATTCGCATTTTTACCCTATATTATGAAGTAATCACTAACCATAGTAAAATGCCCAGAGACGGAATTGAACCGCCGACACGAGGATTTTCAGTCCTCTGCTCTACCAACTGAGCTATCTGGGCAATCACTGGACAAAAATAGTATATATCAACAAATTGGAATTGTCAAGCAATTTTGAAAATTTTTATTACAATTTTATTACAATTTATTCTCCGCTTATTCGAAAGTATGACCAACTGTTAAATTGTCCTATTTGTGGGTTGTTTGTTGGGTCAAAAAGTTGCATATTTTCGGCGGTATCCAAAAAAGTTCTTTCTAATATAATAGGATAAGTTTGTCGAAGTTCGTTGGCAAAATCGGCGAACGGCTCGGAAATACCCAGCATTTGCAACAAAATTGCACCCAAATAGAAAGAAGAAATATCTTGCGAGAGAGGAAAATTGTCAACGTTTAACATTGGCAATGCAGAATCGTTTGCCCAAATTAAAAACGGCGTTCGGTTGTGGCGAATTGTTTCGTTGCCCTCCAAAATTAAATTTTCGTAAATAGAAAGAGGAAAACTTGGCAAATGGTCGCCATAATAAACCAAAATTATAGGTTGCTCTTCTTCGCGAAAATACTCGACCATTCGCCGCAAACCTGCATCAACATCAAGCATTCCGTGAAAATATTGTGCCAATAAATTTTGGTCAGAAAGGGATAAATCGGCTGTAGTGTTAAAATTTAAGGGAATATCGCCGTATTTGCCGTCATAAGGTCCGTGATTTTGAATTGTAATTCCCTTAAAAAATAATGGTCTTGCGGGAAAATTATCCAAATGCAAGCGAATTTCCTCTAAAAATCGGTCGATTGTATGCTCTTCGGAAATATATCCGCCGCGCATATTGTTTGCACCGTCAAATGCTGTTTCGTCAATAAATTGCTCAAATCCCAAATAGCTGTAGACATTTTGGCGGTTGTAAAACCAAGCCGCTCCAGGGTGCATTGCAATAGAACGATAGCCAAGCAAATTAAGAGTATTTGTAAACCCGCCAAATGGGCGTGTTACCATTGCAAACGCATAAGGAACGCCCCTAAATCGGCGCGAATTTATTCCTGTCAATATGTCAAATTCTGTGTCCGCTGTGCCGCCGCCGATGTTCGGCACAATAAAATGTCCGTTGATTGCGGAGGATTCTTCTTGTATTTCCAAAAAATTTTGCATGGGATGCGGAAATCCGTCAAAGTTGACAACAGGACTCAACGGCATATCCGAAAAAGCCTCGCTTAAAATCATAATTATGTGCGGTGCATTTTCGAGGTTGTCAAAATTATGTAAAATTGGCAACGTTTCGCTTTCTTGTATTAGTGGAAGAAATTGGTCAAAATAGGGCGGTTGCTCGATTGTGCTGTGGTGCAATGCGTGAATAAAGCTGTAAATAAAGCCTTTTGATTGGTATCTGTGAACGGCGTTAAATTGGTTGCCCGAGATAGGCAAATTGTCGTAACGAACGGTATCTCCGTAAACCAAAAAGAAAAGTAGGATAAATCCTGTAATACTGGTCAAAAAGCCGATGATTCTTATGCGAATGCGCGGCTTGCGATTTGTGATAAACAAAACCGCCAAAATTAGCAAAGTAACGTAAAGCACAAAAGCGACGGCAACGGCAATGTAAACCAAAATGTTGATACTACGGGCGATTCCCATAAATTCCATGCCGAGCAACAAATCGAGAGGGCGCAACGGAGCGTGCCGCATTTCAATCATAAATCGGTTGACAACGGACGGCAAAATAAACAGCAAGCCAACAAGTCCACAAGTAAGAGCAAGCCGTCCCGTTAGGAAAAATACCGCAAAAAGCACAAAAACAACGGGCAACCAATTATACAAAAAAATTAGCCCGTTGGATTCTAAAATAAGGGCGACAATAGCAGTGTTTGTGAGGCTGTTGGGCTGTACAACAATTAGCACAAAAGCAGTCAGCAGCAACGAGCCAACAAACAGTAGCAAAAAAGTCAACGGCAAATTGAGCAGCGGATGAGGTTCATTTTTAATGCGACCGCTACTCAAAATATTTGCCATTATTCTATTGTGAAGATAATTTAACATTATTCGTAATCGTCCGCAAAGCCGATAAATTCGGCAAATAGCGCATCGATTTCGCCGTTTGCGGTCATTTCGTTAATAACTTCGTTTATGGTTGCCATTAGTTCTGTGTCTTCGTGGCGCGTTGCAATGCCGTAATATTCGCCCTCAAAAGCGGCATCATCGCGCACAATGGTTAAATCGGTGGCAGAATCCCCTGCAAACATAAGGGCTAAAGCAGAATCGATTATAAGTGCGTCAAGTTGTCCTGCTCGTAAAGCCATTATTGCCTCGCTTACACGTTGATAGCGAATCGGCTCGTTGTAGAGATTATTTGTTGCGAACATATCGCCTGTAGTGCCTAATTGTACGCCAACGATTAAAAAGTTCAAATCGTCTACACCTTGAACATCGTTTTCGTTGTCGGCACGAACAATAATGTATTGCATTGCCTCAAAATAAGGCACAGAGAAAGCCACGGATTGCTGGCGTTCTTCCGTTATTGTCATTGCTGAGGCGACAAAGTCAATGCTACCAGCCGTTAGCGAAAGCAAAAGACTGTCAAATGGAGCATCTTGTATAACTAGTTCGCGCCCTAAACGTTCGGCAATGCGAACGGCAATAGCAACGTCGATACCGTCATATTGACCGTGTCTACCTTGACCGCCCTCGGCAATAAACTCGAACGGTGGAAAATCGGCAGAAGTTCCCATAATTAAGGCATCTCCGCCAACTGGAGATTCGGCATCCATTGCGGCTATTCCAGCGGCTATGTCGGCAGTACCTTGTGCGTTATCGCCACAAGCGGCAAAGCCGAAAACTCCGATAATTGCTAACATTGTGATAAAAAATTTTTTCATAGTTATTCTCCTTTTTTTGTATGCCAATCAGTGGTTTGTCTTTGGTATTTGCCGTAGGGGCGGATATTATCCGCCAGTTTAGCCATGCGGGCGGACCCGCCTGCCGGACGGGCAGGTATTATCCGCCCCTACGTTTTTAACAAATGCAAATTTTTAACTACTGATTAGCGTTCATATGATTTGTTGTATTTTTGCGTACAACATCTTATTATATGACAATGAAATTATCATGTCAATATTTTTTCTAAAAATGCTTGCGTACGCTCTTGTTTGGGATTTTCGAAAATTTCGGTGGGCGTACCTTCTTCGATAATCATACCGTCGTCCATAAAAAGCACACGAGATGCAACTTCACGGGCAAAACCCATTTCGTGAGTAACCACAACCATTGTCATTCCGTCCTTTGCGAGATTTTTCATAACTTCAAGCACTTCGCCGACCATTTCGGGATCAAGCGCGGAAGTTGGCTCGTCAAACAGCATAACATCGGGTTCCATCGCCAAAGCTCGGGCAATAGCGACGCGTTGCTTTTGTCCACCAGAAAGTTTACTGGGATATTCAGCCATTTTTTCTAGCAAGCCAACTTTTGCCAGTAGCGTTTGTGCTAGAAAGTCCGCATCTTTTGGGGACATTTTTTTTATTTTGCGCGGAGCGATTGTGATATTGTCAAGCACCGTCAAATGGGGAAAAAGGTGAAACTGTTGAAAAACCATTCCCATTTTTTGGCGAACAATATTGATATTAGTGCGTTTGTCGAGAATGTGCCGACCATTTATTTCTATATCGCCTTTGTAGGGTTTATCTAGCAAGTTGAGCGTACGCAAAAACGTGCTTTTGCCCGATCCCGATGGGCCAATGATAACGACTTTTTCGTTTTGATGAATTTCTTGATTTATGCCCTTTAGCACCTCTAGTTTGCCAAACCGCAGGTACAAATTTTTAACATTGATAACCATAATCTACCTCCTATCAGAAGACCGCATTTTTTTCTCAACTTTGCCCAACAGCCAAGTTAGCAACGAAATCAGCACAAGATACATTGCAGCCGTTATAAACAATGGCGTAACGTTGAACGTTTGAGAAATAATAAGTTGTCCAACACGATTTATATCTTGCAAGCCGACAAATCCGACAATAGCGGTTTCTTTGATTAAGACGATAAACTCGTTTATAAAGGTTGGCAAAATATTTTTTATTGCTTGCGGCATAACGATAAACAGCATTGCTTGATATTTATTAAAGCCAAGCGACAGCCCTGCTTCCATTTGCCCTTTATCTATCGAGAGGATTCCTGCTCGAATAATTTCGGCAACGTAAGCGCCGCTATTTATGCCAAGTGCGACGATTCCGACCCAAATATTTACGCCGCGCACAGCTGCAAAAATTGTATGACTAACAATTAACAGTTGCGTAACCGCGGGCGTACCACGAATAACTCCCAAATAAACAAACGCAATTATCCGCAACGGACGAATTTTTCTACCCATCACCGTAAACCCTAAATCGGACATATTAAACGCCGCCATAACCATCCCTATCAAAAGCCCTAAAACCACAGCTCCCAACGATATTTGTATAGTTATCCACATTCCATTCATCAACATACTAACTCTATGCGAATCACCCAAAACCATTGCTACATTCTCAAACATCAATCTTCTCCTTTGCCTAAAGCACTAAAACCTTGGGGCTCTGCCCCAAACCCCGCAAGGGACTTCGCCCCTTGACCCCGTAACATTTTTTATTTGTTTTGGTGGGGATTTTTTCGAGTCTTGATTTTTTATTGCATATTTTGTTGCATACTACATGAATAATTATACAATCGCAATTTGTAAATGTCAAGTTGTAAAGTAAAAAAGTTTTTTGTGGCTAAAACCTTTGTAATAACAGGGTTTTTGAAATTATTTTGATAAATTAGGGCAATATTAGGGGTTAAAAATATTAAACAAAAATTTATCTTAATTAAAGATAAATTTGTAACAAATTGCACAAAAAGATGTTTTGGTAATGGTAAAATGTTGAAAATGTGGCAAATGTTGAAATACGGGCGGATATTATCCGCCCCTACGATTGGCGTGTGTAGGGGCGGATATTATCCGCCCGTTTATTCCAAATTCGCAAATTTATCCCAATCCACAATTTTATCCCAATTCGCAAATTTATTCCAAATTCGCAATTTTATCCAAATCCACAATTTTATTCCAAATTCGCAAATTTATCCCAGTCCGCAATTTTATCCCAATTCGCAAATTTATCCAAATCCGCAATTTTATCCAAATCCGCAATTTTATCCAAATCCGCAATTTTATCCAAATTTGCAATTTTATCCCCAATTCCGCAATATTCCAAAATTCCGCAACGTTCGTCCACCTATTTGTAATAACACGCTTGCAAACAATTTATCCGCCACAATAAACCAAACTATCAAAAATTATTTTTTACATTGCACAAAAATAATTTTTATGCTACAATTTGATTATCTTTGTATGAGAAGGGGATTTTAATGTTCAAAAGTTTAAGAAGCAAGTTAATTGTTCCGATTGTAGCTACTTTCATATTGATTGTGGGCATTATTATTGTTGTCGTAAGCTATGAAGTAAATCGGCTTATTGATATGACAGCATCACAGCAACTTATTGCAGCAACTAGTTCTATAGACACTTACATTGAGGCTATGGAGCAACAAGCACTTATGTCGGCGGTAGCTTTATCGGGTAGCAATGAAGTTATTACTGCATTGCAAAGTTTTGATGCCGGAGAAGATCCCTCCGTTGTAGCGGCACGTTTGGTAAGTTATTTAACTGCACAAAAAGATTTATCACTTGTAGATGCTATTGTTATAGTTGACAGAAATGGTATTGCCGTGGCTAGGTCTCATGTGCCAGATATGTACGGCGATTTTGGCGGTGGCATTCCTACAATGACGGCACTTGACGGACAACAAGTTACAATGTTTTCGCCAACTCCGACTGTTCCGCTTGTTATTGCGGGAACTTCTCCTATCACTGTAAATGGCGAAATTATCGGCGGAATTGCCAGCATGATTAACATCGGCTTGCAAGATCACGTTGACCATATTTCTCGTTCGTTTGGTGCGGAAATGGCAATATTTTTAGGCGATACTACAATAGCAACAACGTTGATTCATCCCGATACTGGCGAACGTGCTTTGAATATTGCCGCACAAGATTTCGTTGTCGAAGCCGTGCTTAACCGTGGAGAAAATTTATTTATACAAATGGATGTTTTTGGCATTATTCCTTATTACGCCTATTTTCAGCCGTTTCACAATCCTCAAGGCGAACCTATGGGTATGATTTTTACTGGCATTTCAGTAGAAATATCTCGTGAAATGAGCAGCTTTTTACAAATGCTTGTTATTGTAATTGGCATTGTTGGAATTATTATTGCTTGTATTATTTCGGTTGGCGTTATTGCCAAAGTTTTGCAACCTATCGATAAACTTGCCGCTACTGTACGAGAAGTTTCTGTTGGCAATATAAATGTCAATACTGGCGGCAAAATTTCGCAGGACGAAGTGGGCAAACTTACCTTGGATGTGTACGCTCTTATCGATACAATAAAAAGCCTTGTGGTTGACATTGGCAAACTTTCTAACGAATTTGTCAATCTTGGCGATGTGGAATATCGTATTGATGTTTGTCAATATACAAACTCTTTTCGTGCGTTAATGGAGGGTGCAAACGGAATCGTCAACAGTATGTCGGAAGATTTGTTGCCTGTAATTGATGCACTTAACAAACTTGCGAACGGCGATTTTAGCGTAAATACGCCCGATTTGCCTGGCAAAAAAATGATTTTGCCGCTTGCGTTGCGTAGCATTACGGCAAAGCTGAACAATATCCACGAAAACGTAAACGGCTTAACAGAAAGCGCCTTAAAAGGGGATTTTTCTTCTCAAATTGACAAATCGCAATTTGACGGAAGTTGGTTGGAATTAACCAGCAATTTGAACGAACTAATGGATTCGGTTTCTAATCCGTTGCAAGATATTGAATACAGCGTTACATCAATGTCGCAGGGAAATTTTTCGGAAATTGCCGTAAATGCGCCTGGCGCTTTTGGCGTTTTGCAAGAAAAATGTAATCAAGTAAACAAAATAACAGGATTATACATAGCAGAAATAGCACAAACTTTACAACATATTGCAAACGGAGATTTAACCGTTTCGGTTAAACAAGATTACATTGGTTCTTACGAGCCTATAAAAACGGCAATTTATACGATTTTAGAAAGTTTGAACTCGACAATTTCGGATGTGCAAAGTGCTGTCAACCAAGTTGCACAGGGAGCAGAGCAAATTTCGACTAGTGCAACTA
Organism: Bacillota bacterium; assembly: GCA_009778185.1. GTDB lineage: Bacteria > Bacillota > Clostridia > Lachnospirales > WQUN01 > WRKG01. The sequence goes on along the minus strand of WRKG01000223.1, from coordinate 3,773 downwards.
CTTTAGCCGAAGGTGCAATGCGGCAAAATACTGCAATTACCGAGCTTACAACATCTATTTCGCATATCCACGAAAAAGCAACGCAAGCTAACAACGATGCAACAACAGCGGACAAAAGTTCGGCAAAAATCCGCGAATACATAGAAAACGGCAGTAATGCAGTAAGTTCGATGAACACAATAATGTCGCAAATAAAGGTTTCTAGCGAAAACATAGGAAAAATTGTCGGCGTTATCGAAGATGTTGCTTTTCAAACAAATTTGCTTGCGTTAAATGCCTCCGTTGAGGCCGCTCGAGCAGGCGAACATGGAAAAGGTTTTGCCGTTGTTGCGGACGAGGTTCGCACTTTGGCAAGCAAAAGCCAAAACTCGACCGCCGAAACGGCAAAAATAATAGCGGAAGATGCAAGCCACGTAAAAGAGGGAACAGCTGCCGCTAGCGAAGTAGTTTCGGTATTCGAAACCATTGAAAACACGGTTGTCGAAATTTCTGGGCTTATCACAGAAATCACAGGAATATCAAACGAGCAGTTAAAAGCCGTTACAAATGTAAACCAACGTGTTTCGGATATTGCTGGCGTTGTTACAGATGTTTCCGCCACCGCCGAAGAATCCGCAGCCGCATCCCAAGAATTAAGTGCGCAAGCTGATGTTTTGCGTAAGAAAGTTGCGTTTTTTAAGATAAAGGGATAATATGTTGGGTTGATGTTTGAGTCATTTGAAAATAGGTTGTTGTAGAATAACGGGCGGATTCGTATGCCGAATGGCAGGTAATATCCGCTCGTTTTTTTGTTGAATCGATTTTATATAAAATATATTCGATTATTTTTTAAGTTAATTGAATATATGCTTGACAAAGTAAAATTGTATGTCCTTTCTTATTTTGGCAAATCAACAAATGTGATAACCATAGGTTTATTGCATTCGCTTGCTAATCCGCACTCATCGAGATGATAATGTTTGCCGTTAATGTTGCTGATATACAATTTTATAACTTCTTGTGCTAATAATTGTCTTGCAAACGGAAAATAAATGTTTTGTTGTTTTGGGAAAATTTATTGTGAAATTTTTTAATTAAAATAGGGCTACAGTTTTTTGTAGCCCTTAGAAAGAGTTTTAAGGTTAATTAGTTAAGGGTTTTGGTTGCGCAAGTGAACACGTTCTTCACTTGTTACCACTGCTGTACCGTTTTCGCCGAATAAATTTAGCCAATCTTCCATGTTTATCGGAGGATATGTTTCAATTCTATGGAAGACCAATCGTCGTCCAAAGCGACGACGATTGGTTCCAGTAAAAGCTAATCGCATTGTGTCTCCATTTAATCGAAAATCGCCATTCATTATGTTACCGCCAAAAATCGCTCTTTGAGGCAACCAAAAATGTGCAAGAACAGTATCGTGAATACCAATTTGTGGCAGAATGCTATTAACAGACACTACTAAATTTCTTATTGTTCCAGTTTCGTCTCTGTGTGTACCTACATATTGACTATCTACAATTTGAAATTCTTTTTCAATGTACAAAGTTATACCGTAATCTTCGTTGTACCAAACGCCGTAAGGCCAGTCAAAACTTGGTCTACATGAAGTTAGTAATAGTAACGGCACTAAGAGGATTACCAATATTTTTGTACTTATTGTCTTTGAAAAAATGTTGTTTACTCTTTGCTTGAAACAATCAAAACTAATCATAATATACGGATTATTGCTAATGGAGTATAGTTTTTAGGTTCGCCTGTATAAGGGTGTACAGAAGTCAGCCAGTTATCAATAGAGTCTTCAAACGTAGCATTTGTTCTATTTATCCAGTTGACAATGGCAAATCTTCCGCTTGGAGTAGGCGTAATCATAACATAATGCAGATAAGTAAAACTACCGCCATTATACAGTAAAATTGTTGCACGAGAATCTCGTATTTTGTCATCCAAATTTTTGGGCATATACTCAATATCTACGTTTGGGTCTATAGTAGACCATATAAAATCGCGCATCGAAGCTGGGTTTGTTCCTGCCGCACCTCCTAAATTAAATGCTCCAACATATTCTAAATCCCTTATGATAGTGGAGGCATTGAGTTGGGTATTTCCAGCACTTAAATGGAAAATAGCATTGTATATCGAAAACGGACCACAGCCGTTATCGCCACCATTACCTGTATTTCCTACTCTCATGTTATTATGAGGTTCATTTCGTTGATGGTAAATCAATCCTCTTGCGTTGTCTGCGTTTTCATACGCTATTTCTATATTTCGATTAGTGGTGTAGCGATGTTCTATCCCAATGACATTAGTAGGTATAGAAATGAGTGCCAAATTGTGTAAAAGGCGAAATACTTGCGTTATGTATACACCCAAGGTATTTGCTCCAAAAGAAAGCATTCTTTCAAGCAACAGATTTGGCATATCCGCAATTTTTTCCGCCAGTAATGGCAGATTTTCTTCCGCTTTTTCTATGAAAAAGTCTATCGTATTAAGTACTTTTCCGATAGTTTGCTCGTTGACATTTATTAACAATATTGCAGCATCATCCATTGCTTCTTTCCACAATAAATTCCAGTCTGCCAGAATTAAGTTTACTCCAGTTTCTCTTTTGATGTTGATTCTATCCAAAAAAGCTAGAATATCTTGAGCGGTAATTTTAGGTAATGCAACATCACTTAGCAAAATATATCCTATAAATTGCCATTCGTCATTTATCAGTACGTGTAATTTACCGTAGTAATTGTCTGTTGTGGCTGTTATTGCTAATTTTACATTTCTATAATCGCCAAATTCCACAACAGGGTTTACCGTTACAAACATTTCAATGTTCAATTCGGGAATACTATATTCTAGCCATTCTATATCAGGCGACAAAGTTGGAATACTCGGCTGTGCAACTTCCCAAACAGCGTCCAAATAAAGCATACCATGCACAACATTATCCCAACCAATAGTTGTTCCTGGCTTGTAAATGAAATCGCCGCCTTTATTATTCCAACCTAAAAATGTATAGCCATCACGTTTTAATGTGCCTTGATCTTGCACGATAAATCCGCCAGGCGTTTCTACTATTTGCTTTGGTGGAACTTCTCCGCTTGTGTGGTTGCTACTTCTGTATTCAACTGTTACTTCGTTTGGTTCTTTATACTCGCTGACTTCGTAACGTTGCAAAACTCCGCCAAAACGTTGTTCATAAACCGCTTTTTCTTGTGCTGTTAGCATTGCGAAAACATCTTGATTGCTAAAATCGGACAATTTTGTCAAAAATAAATTTAGCTTGTCAATGTTGCTTGCTGGCACTTGCGAAGTTTGCAAATCGTTAAAATATCGGAACGTTTGCCTAAACGGTTCCCAACCGATTTTTTGTTGTATCATTAAAAAATTGTAGGTTAATCCGTCATGGTGATATATATTTTTGGCTATGCTGTCAACATAAGCTAAACCCTTTCCTGACGGGTTTGCATCGGTTCGATAGTATCTTATCAAATCTTGTAAGCCAGTGTAATTTGTTAAAACCGTTGCGTTGTGCCTGTCGACAACATATGCCATTTTGAAGTTGGCGAAAAATTCCACATCAAAATTCCAGCGAGATGAGTCAAAATTGTGTCCAAATTCGTGAATTACTCCAAATCCCCAATCGCCGTGGCTGTTTATTTGACCTATAAACTCGGGCATATATGGACGGTTTATCAAAATTGGATTTCCCGAAAGTGCCCAATAATTGGGGATTCCCGTGCGAGTTGTGCGGATTGCTGTTTGCACATTTCCGAATGGATTTCTGCCAGTTAAATCTA
>WRKG01000222.1 GCA_009778185.1 Bacillota bacterium | reverse complement strand
TTGTCGGCGTTGGGTTCGGTTAGCGGCCAAATGATGAACCGCATAATATCTTCGTCTGTCAACCGCTCGCCACGCTCAACTTTGGTCTTTATGTCGGCGTGCAGTTGGTTGGTATCGAAGTTGGATAAAAATACTTGCTTTACTGTAATGCGTACCGCTCCGAGATCGTGTACCGCTGGAGCTGTCTTAATGTCGCCAGTGTAGATTACTGCAACAATTACGTTGGTTATCTCGATTTTCTCGTTTGCTAGCATTTTTAGCAACGCCAACACATATTGCAAATATTTAATGAAATCTTTGGTGGACACAGACGACTCAAATTCTTGTAAAAATAGCGTGTCGTCTTCCAATAAAAACGCTCCATCGCCACGGTACTCCACCGCAATTAGCGGATAATCCGTCGGCAAAACTTCCTTTATTTTCGGAACGTCCAATCCGTAAACTTGAAAGGACTTATGTTTGTAATGCTGTGCCAACGTCTTTGATATTATATCCTTGTTAGTATGTGCAATGGACATTAACAATCACCTCATTTACATTATAGCACATAATTTGGTAGCCAGCAATATTTAAGGAGGAATTTTACGAATGAAACAATTTTTAGCACGATTTTTGCCCGCAAGTGCAAGGGCTTTTCATGGAACTTCTGCCGAGCAATCAAAAATGCTTGGCAAAATATTTGAGTTGAATAAAAATCTTAAACAGGATTTTTTGGCGGAAAACAAGGCTTTGTTTAGCAAGCAAAATAAAAAATTGAATAATTTAATCAAAATTATCGATGAACAAAACGAAAAAATTGACTGGTTGACAAAACAATTTGAAAAAGTTGAAGAACACGTACAAGCTACTATTGTCCACCCGCCAACTGGCAGTTACGCAAATCGGCGAAAAAATATGCTCTATTATGAGTATATAAGCAGAATGCTGTATGTTCTAACGCAACAAACAAATTCCATTGTGGATATTGGGTCGAACGGCGTGTCAACGCTTGAAAGTTTAACTTGGATTCCCGAAAGAGTTTCTGTTGACATTTCTAAACCCTACCAAAGCAAAAATGTACAGGGCATAAAATGCGATTTTTTCGAATTTAATCCACAGATAAAATACGATTTTGCAACTTGCTTTCAAGTAATTGAACACGTTGAAAATCCAGAAAAATTTGTATCAAAAATATTTGATATTGCCGAAAGCGTACTTATTAGCGTACCTTACAAATGGGACAGTGGACGTAGCCACTTACATCACAATATTGACCTTAAAACAATAACCGAGTGGACAAAACGAAAGCCCCATTACAACATTGTTGTAGACGAACTGTTTGTTGGAAGACCAAGAAAAGGTGGCAAAGCAAGTCGTATTATTTGTTACTACCATAAAAATGACGATTTTAATAGAATTGCTTGTAAAAATATGCTTGGTAGCGGTTGATATTTTAGCACGTTAAGCTAGCACATTAAATGAAGGGGAATTAGCATGAAAAAGTTGTTATCCAAAATATTGCCTGCAAGTGCAAAGGCGTTTCATACAATTTCTGCTAAACAATATAAATTGCTTGGTAAAATTTTATCTGCTGTAAAATCGATAATAACAAATTTATCTATGCAAGATAAAAAAATTGATGATTTACAAAAATCGCAAAAAATTTTGTCAGAAGAAATATCAACCTCTAATAAAATTTTATTTGAACAGCAAAACAAAAAAATTGAAACAATGCAACAAGATATAAAAAATTTGAAAAAAGAATTGCAAACCCAAAATGATTTGCTTGCAAAACAAAGTAACGATTTTTTTAATCAACAAGTTTCAAAAATAGACGATTTAACTGTAATTATCAATAATCTTAACGAAATAATCCCTAAAATACCGCAACGAACATACAATAAATCTGCCAAGCGTATAAAGGAACTTGAAAAAATTTTTTTAAGATTGCAAAAACAACCTAGATTAGCCTATTTTGTTTTGAATATTGTTAGCCATTGCAACCTAAAATGCAAAGGTTGCGACCATTTTGCTCCTATAGCGGAAGAGCATTTTGTTCCGCTACAAACTATTGAATCTGATTTACAGCAAATGTCCCAGTTGACAGCAGGAGCAGTAACAAGAATCGGCATAATGGGCGGCGAACCTTTGTTGCATCCAAATTTACTGGAAATATTGCAATCTGCACGTAAAGCCTTTCCTAATACGCTGCTACAATGTACAACAAACGGTGTTTTATTATTACAGCAAAGCGAAGAATTTTGGCAAACTTGCAAAAATAACAATATTCATATTTGCGTTACAAAATATCCCATAAATTTGGATTTTGAAAGCATGGAAAAAATCGCACTGCAAAAAGGTGTAAATTACTCATATTATCATACAACCGCTACAGTGCTGAAAACATCAAGAAAAATTATTATGGATATTGACGGCACTCAAAATCCTAAACGAAGTTTTTACAACTGTTTTCATGCTAACACATTGCCTTTGCTGATGTACGGCAAATTGTATCCATGCACTGTAGCACCAAATGCGGCAACTATTTTTAACAAAAAATTTTCCACCAATATGTTACTAGAAAACGGGGATTTTTTGGATATTTACAAATGCACTGATTCCAACGATATTCTTACGTTTTTGCATACGCCAAAACCGTTTTGCAGATATTGCAAAACCACCGAACGTATTCATGGCATTACTTGGGAGCAATCAAAACAGAATATTAGCGAATGGACTTAATAAAATTTGGAGGACAAACAATGACAAAAGTATCAGTAATAATCCCATGCTACAACGCCGAGCGATTTATGGCGATGTGCCTACAAAGCGTGCTAAATCAAACGCTAACTAACATCGAAATAATCTGCGTTGACGATGGCTCGACCGACAGCACATTAACAATTTTGCGGGATTTTGAGCAAAAAGACAGTCGAGTTACCGTTATCACGCAACAAAACCAATATGCAGGAGTCGCACGCAATGCAGGAATGGCGATTGCAAAAGGCGAATATTTGTATTTTTTAGATTCCGACGATTTCATCGAGCCAACTATGCTTGCGAAAATGGTTGCAAAATGCGAGGAGGATAATGCGGATATTTGTCTGTGCCAAAGCGTAGCATACGATTTGGCAACTGGAAAAATTGTTGAAAATCAAAATATACAAAAGGATAAAATATTTTCCCAAAAAATGCCGTTTTCTAGTATTGATGCACCTAATTTTATTTTTGTTATTGGCGGAGTAGTTCCATGGAACAAGCTATTTAGAGCCGAATTTGTTAAACAACACAAAATTAAATTTCAGCCATTAAAACGTTCCAATGATGTATTTTTTAGTTCTGCAACATTGGCACTTGCCGAACGAATCACCATTGTAGATGAATTTTTATGCAATAGACACATAAATTTATCAACCAGCCTGCAAGGCACATATGAAGATGATTCTTTTACTTTTTACCACGCCGTTACAGCGGTCAAAAATTTTTTAATTGAGCAAAATCTTTACAATCAGCTAGAAGGTGCTTTAACAAGGCAAGCCGTCGGAACGGCTGTTCACGCCCTAAACAAAATGACATCGCAAAAAAATTACATCGAAATGGGAAATTTTTTGAAAAAAACCCATTTTCCCAAATTTTATGTACTAAACAAAAAATATTATGATATTTATTCAAAATATCAAATGAAACAAGTTATGTTTATTATGAGTGGTTTGTATAAAAATGCAAAAAATATAAATCTAAAAACAAATGAAATTTTGGCACAAGATCCATCGCTAGATTTTCCTCTAAACGATAAGTTGAAAGTTTCTGTAATTATCCCAATTTTGGCGGATTGTACGACAACCGAAAATATTTGGGAATGTATAAACTCTGTTTTGCGGCAAAGTTTGGTTGACATTGAAATAATTTGCGTTGTTGATAAAAATATAAAGGTTGACAATCAATCTGACAAACGTGTAAAAATTTTTGAAATGGAAAAAAACGCCGATTATTCCGCCGCTTGGAATTTTGGAATCAACAAAGCAAAAGGCGAGTATATCTTCTTTTTAGAACCCAACGATACTTTAGTTTGGCGAGCATTAGAACATTTATATCGATGTGCAAAATATTACAAACGGGATATTGTACAATGTCAATCAGCAGTATTTTTTGAACCTGTAGAATTATTCTATGAATATAACATCAAAAATCGCCGAAGTTTTTTGGTTAGTAGAGATTTTTTGCAGAATAATCAGCTTTTTGTACCGAAAACGCCCTCTGTTTATGAAGTGGATATGCTAATGGTAGCCATTATTGCAAGCACAACAAAGGTTGACATTTTAGAAGAACCTTTACATCGCCGCAGAATATCCCATAAAACTCGCCACATTATGCCAAAATCGGAGCAAATATACTATTTGTACCTTTTTGTTGCTTATACAAGAATATTTATACAAAAAAAGAAATCCCAACTTAATACCCTTAAAAAATTGCAAAAATATTTAGAAAGCCAGCAAAATATTGAAACCACCGCCGAAGAGAGTGAAAATTTTGCAGAAGTGGACAAAACAATCGTGGAAGTTAAAACAGAAACCACAGAAATTGAAACCGAAGAATTTAACGAGTTGACGGAAATATCTCAAACCATAAAAACCCTCAAAAATTTTGCAAATTTGTACAGTCTTTGGATTGTAGAAATTTATCAAACAATAACCCCTAACAAAATAGAAAATCTTCCAAACAACAGAAATTTAACAAATATAGATATTGCACCTATTGCAAAAATGTTAGAACAAAATAATTTTGTTCAAAAAAATTTACAGACAGGAAAATTGAATGATATAAAGCCCAAAAAAGCCAAAAAAATCAACAATCCCAAACGGTTAATTATTGCCTGTAAAAAATATATTAAAGAACGTGCTTTAATTTCGCCGTTTTTCTATGGTATTGCATATAAAGTTTATAAAATTACTGGCTATAAAGGCTAAAACTAGAAAGGATTATAAAAATGGAAAAAATTTATATTTCACTAACCACGCATCCTCCGAGGATTCCCACATTGCATCACACAATCGATACACTTTTACGGCAAATCATACAACCCAACGGGATTTATTTGTTTTTGTCAAAATTGCAATTCCCAAACGGCGAAGAGGATTTAACTCCTCAGTTATTAGAACAGACTAAAAAAGGGCTAACAATCGAGTTTTGCGATGACGATTTGCGGCAGCACAAAAAATATTATTACATCATGCAAATGTACCCAAACGATATTATTATCATAGTTGACGACGATATGTATTATCCGTTAAATTTGATAAGCAGATTATACGAATCGTATACGGCAAATCCGCACGCAATCCATGCAATGTGTGTACGTCAACTTGAAGTAAATGACGAAAAAACAGAAATTCTGTCGCATAAATTTTGTATAAATAAATTTGCTATTGGCGTTCCAAGCATGAAACTAATGAGCGTTGGTTTTGGCGGCACTTTATATCCGCCAAACTCGTTGCACCCAGAAGTTTTCAATTTGGAAGTGCTAAAGCAAATGGGAACAGACGATTATTGGCTAAAAACCATGCAAATTATGAATAATACGCCGCTTGTGGCTGTCGATTCAGTAAGTTATAAAGTTAAATTTTCAAAACAAAGCGTGCAGGGTTCGCAAGTTGTTGCTATGAAATACACAAATTTATATCAAAACAAATACGATTTCTTCCTAGCAAAAATGCTACAACTATACAACGAATATCACGGCAAAAACGATACACTTGTCAGCAGAGTTGCAAAACATTTGCCCGCTCCGCTGCAAGATAACTTTGTTGGAGACATAAAAATTTCCGTGATAATTTTTGTGAATGCGGAAAATATTCAACATTTGTCAACTTGCTTAAGCAGAATTGTCAACCAAACTTTGCAAGATATAGAAATAATTTGCAACATTGACAAAAATGACGAAGTGGCGAAAATCGTAAAAACAGCAAACGACAACAGAATAAAAATATCAACCACAAAAAAGCACATGGGAAAATACGTGATGTTTCTGCAAGTCAACGATTTTTGCGAACCAAACACACTAGAATTACTTTACAATCAAGCCGAACAGGACGAGGCAGATATAGCTGTGTGCAATCTCCGCAATTATGAAAACGGCATTTTATCTTACAACGATAGCAACCGAGAAATGTACAAACTAAACATTTTGCCGTTCTCGCACCGAGATTTGAAAGAAATTGCACATTACAATTTATCCAACGAAGTAATTTTCAACAAGCTGATTAGGCTAAACTTTTTGCGGGACAAGCAAATAGAAAACAAAATTACCGAAACGGGATTTGGTTTTATTTTAATGTTGAAAGCCGACCGTATAACAATGGTTGACGATTTTTTAATAACCAAAATCAGCGGAGAAACTTTGTCAACTTTTTCAACAAACTCAACAAACTCGCAAAATTTTGAAACGCCGCTATTTTCCGTTGCAATTTTCGTGGGAGATTCAAAAGAATTTATAAAAGATTGCTTGCTATCAATCGTCAACCAAAGTTTGCGAGCCATTGAAATTATTTGCATAAATTGCGGTGCAACGGCTGAATCGTGGGCAGTTGCGGAAGAATTTGCACAAAAAGACAGCCGTTTTGTATTGCTAAATGGGCAAAATCTCGACATAGGAAAAGCCGTTTGCGAAGTGGCAAAAATAGCGAAAGGCGAATATTTGCAATTTGTGGATTCCGCAGATTTGCTTGCTTGGTGTGCATTTGAACATTTACATCAAAAATGCAATAAATCCCAAAATTTAGAAATGCTATTTCACAGGGAAAAAATATTTTTCGATTCCGCCAAAGCGTTTGCAAAATATCCAACAAGCCTTGTAAATCCTGACGAAATTCCTTTTGAAAAAGCAACAACAAGCGAAGAATTTATTGAAACCATAAGCACAACAAAAAATTTCATTTTGGATATAAAATTTTGTTGCATAAAAACAAATCTGCTTAAAAGCACTGAAAACCCTAAAAACATCGAAAATCTCGAAGGTGGAGTATATCACATTTTATTGGATTTATTATCCAATGCAAAAACAGTTGATTTTCATGCTGAAAATCTATATTTGCAGCGTGTTAGCGTTGACGAAAATTTATGGAGTTCGCTGTATGCACTGCATACAAATATTGCAAACCTCGGCAATTTAATCGACAGCTACAAAATGGACGAAACTTTAGCGGAATCCAATCAACTAAAAATTTTACAAAATACTCGCAATATTCAACGAAATATTTTTCGCAAGCTATACGAAACCTTGCCAAACTACAAACAAAAATCTTCGTTAAATGTGCCTTTTTTGTTGGATAGTTCTCAAAAAGAGTTGATAATACCGATAATTGCAGAATTGTTTGTCGCCAAAACCAAAAATATAAAGAAAAAAGACGGTAAAAAGGGTTTTGCGCGGCGTTTGAAAAAGCTGAAAGTTGTGCGATTTTTCCAATGTTGGAGCGATCATGGGTTTAATTATACGGTTTATCGGGCTGTTGGCAAAATAAAAGGTACAATTTAAGAAAAATGTACGGTTGTAAAATTATAATAATCATCAACTTAACAAAAAATGTGGGCGGATATTATCCGCCCGTTTTATTACACCATCTCGTTTTTCTTGCATCAACCTGGTTTTCCTGCATCAACCCATTTTTTCTACATCAACCTGGTTTTCCTGCATCAACCTAGTTTTCATATATCAACCCATTTTTCCAAATCAACCTATTTTTAATCTGTTAAAGTATAATCTCCACTCAATTAACCAATCGAGCATGAACAACATACCTTTCATCCGAATCAACATTAGTACAAGTTGACAAAGTTAAAATTCTGTCAATAGCTGTTACATCAATGTCAACCGGGTGCATCGATTTTTCGGCAAATTGTGTCAACCAATGTTCCCAATCGTTGCCAAATTCCACGTTGGTATACGGAAAATCTACATTTGTCGCATAAAACGAGAAAATTTCCCAAATATAATCGCCGTAAAGTGTGCTAAAACGAATTATCGAGTTTTCGTCAAAAAAGGCACGGTCGCGGTATTTTCGCAAGCTGTGAAACATTATATCTTGGGCTGTGTTATGCCCAAAAATTACTGTGTTTGGGTTGCCATTATATAAATCTGCCATGTAATCCAAAAATACCCAACCTGCCGATGCACGGTTGCGCCAAATGTCATGTGTCAAATAAAAATCGTTGTCCTCCGCTTGAACCACAACATAGTCAATCGATGTTCCGTCAACTATTAAATGTCCGACAATGTCGTCGTTGCCGAACGATTCTCGTAACTGCAAAAAATGCTCGCGCGGTTGCCTTACTGCTTTGGCTAATTCTCCGATTAACTCGGCATCTTCGGTATTTTCAATATCTTCTTCCGATTCAATTTCGGCAACGTCAACTTCGGCAGATAGCAATTCTGTTGAAACTTCTTCTTCGGGCGTTATATTTTGGGATTGGTCAAAATATGTGCCGTCAAAATTTTCGTCTTCGTCAGCAATTTCTTCTTCAACATTGTCAACATTTTCTTCGTCATTTTCGTCATTTTCAGCCGCAGGAAAAGGAACTCGCGCCTCGTTGGATTGCGTAATCGAAAGAATCCGCTCTTGAATATCGCCCCAAAGCAGGAAAATAACAACGCCCAAAAATATTGCCACAATAGCCGCCGCCAACACAATAAACGGTGCATAACTGGCTTTTGTCGCAACTTTTGGCGGTTGATAAACCAAAGGAGCAGGTTCTTCTTCCAAAGGATACACGGCTCGAGGAGCTTGTAAGCCTAATTCTGTGCGTACTGCCGATTCTAGTAACAACGATAAATCCAAATTATTTTTTTTGGCTCGATTAAAAAGCCACGTTGACATAATTGTTTTAACGTTGCTATATTTGCCGTCAAATTTTGCGGTCAAGTTGCTTGTGTTTGCCAAAATTGTAGACGTAAATTGTCCCTCGCCAACGAAAATTTCGTGCGGTAAAGTTGGCTTGTTTATGGGCTTTTCGCGCTGTTCCAAATCAAACAAATACAACGTTAAAATATCGTTTGCAGCGGCTAAAGCAGAGGTTAAATTGTCGCTAACAGTCGAAACCTCGGGAAAATCGGGAAAAGTTACGCTTATTTGCTCGTCTACTGGCGAAAATACTGCTGTATAAACATATTCCAATCCAATCACCTATTTTTTAACGCCAATCAAAAGTTGAATTTATGTAGCGTTTTTGGTGTTTTTCGTAGGGGCGGATAATATCCGCCCGCAAGCCATAACTGGCGGATATTATCCGCCCCTACATTTTTATCAAATGCAATTTTTCAACTGCCGATTCGCATTTTTAATTTAGGTACTGCTGGAAACTCCAACAGTACCTACTATATTTTACAGGGTTTTATTACGCATTTCAACAAATTCTTGCGTTTTTTTCTTGTCGGCAAGTTTTTTGCGACATATCAGAAAAACTCCGATAATTATCAAGCCGCTAAATATTGCCGATAAAGCAATGAAAGTGGGCGAAACTGGCAAAGGTGCATCCTCGGTTCGTGGATTAGGACGAGCCACAACTGGTGCAGGAGTCGCCGCTGGCGGATTTACCGCAACTTGTGGAGGTGGATCCGCTGGTGCAGGTTGCACAACTACAGGTGGATCGGGTTGTGCTGGTGGAGCTGGCGGAATTACAACCTCTTGCGGTGGTGCTGGTGGTGCTGGCGGAGGAGTTGGCTGTTGTCCACCAATTTCAAATGTCAATGGAACTATCGTCATTCCGTATGGATTATTTGCTACATTATTCACAGGAAAATCCTCGCCAATTTCAAATGCAGAAAATCTGTTTGCTCTAAAGCTAACGGAATCGCCTGTTGCAGTGGCTTCCAGTTGCGTGCGAGTGCCGTCTGGGGCAATGTGCCACGCACCAGGATTTTGCAAGCCGCTAACAGGTACAGTTATCGTAACAAAGCCATGTATATTGGGAATCGGCAAATTTCCGTTGAGAAGTTGCACTCTAACTACCATATTATTTTGGTTGACAGCATTCGCCTGTGCAGGAGTCATATCTCCTTGTGTCATGTTTTCGATGCGGAATGCGGCGTTTGCGGCGTTTGTTTGCTGTGCTACCGATTGCGCTGCCAAAGTGTCAAGTTGCAAAGTTCCGTCTGGCAAAACAAATTCCAAAGCATAGCCAGAATTTGCAAACAGTTGAATTGCCTCGGTTGGCATAACTGCTTGGGTTGCTCCGTGCTGATTGCCCAAATAGAACGAAACCGTGTTAGTTATTGCATTGCGAGCAATTTCTTGTACCAAATTGGCGGGCATATTTATATTTACTTGGTTGCCAGATTGGGATAATCCAACGCTAGCACCGTTTACAGTAATATTAGAAGTACCCACGGTTGGCGGAACAGTTCCAGTCGAACGCACAACAAACACGCCCAAAGAGGTTGCATTAAAGTTGATGTTCGCTGCTGCGGAAGTTCCTGTAAGTGGCGTAATTGCACCATTTATTGCCAAGTGATGCACCGTATGAGATACATTAAACGGTGTTGGAATCGTTATATTTACCGAACCTTGCGTTAAGTTGACAATATTATTTGTTCCAGCCATAATTTGCACACGCCGCCAAAAATCGCTACCGACAATAATTGCGGATTGCTGTTGCGGAGTAAGTGCCGCCAAAAGTGGGCTGTCAAATTCTACCACAACTGCACCTGCGCCAACTTGTTGAGCCGCAACGCTTGCAGTGGCAAGTGCCGCCAAATTGATTGTTCCGTTAAAAAAGCGAAACTCGATTGAGCGGTTGACAAATGCGTTCCAAGCAACTTGCGGAGTTGTTACGCTTGTAACGCCGCCGTGATTAGTAACATCTATCAAAATATTTCCAGGAGTTGCACTTATTGCGGAAATCATGGTTGCATCCATGTTAAGTTGCATTTGCGAGCCAACCAACGTAAACGGCACAGTTACGCCATTTATGATAATATGGTTTGTCGCAACGGGCAATCCCGATCTAGCTGCAAATAATCCCAAAGTAGTTACGTTAAAAGTTACGTTATTTGCGGTGGATGTTCCCGATAACGCTGTAGTTACGCCGTTTGCCGCAATGTGCAACACATTATGAGAAACATTTAACGGAGTCGGAATTGTAACAGTTACGTTTCCTTGTGTCAACGCTGCGATATTATTTGTGCCAGCGGTAACTTGAACTCGCCGCAAAATATCCGTGCCAGTTTGCACTGCCGCCTGTTGTGCAGGTGGAAGAGTTGCAAATGCAGGGGTTTCAAACGCAACAGCAACAGGAGTTGTGCCAATTTGTTGGGATAAAATATTGGCAACCGCAAGTTGGTTAAAGTTTACCGTTCCGTTAAAATAGCGAATTTCTATAGGTCGCGAGGTAAAAGCCGCCCAAGCAGCTTGCGGAAACGTTACATTAGATATTCCGCCGTGGTTGGTAACATCTACCAAAACTGTGCCAGACGTTGCATTTATACCAGCAATCATAGCGGCATCTATGTTAAGCTGCATTTGCGAGCCGATTACCGTTATAGGAACAGTAACTCCGTTGATTATAATGCTTGCAGTAGGCGGAGTGCTTGTCGAACGTGCTACTAGCAACCCTAAATTTGTTGTGCCAAAAGTAACATTGCTTGCAGTGGATGTTCCCACAAGGTTATTAACAACGCCATTTGCGGCTATGTGATGTACAGTATGTGGCAAATTAAACGGAGTTGGTATTGTAATTGTGGCACTTCCAGCGGTAAGCAAGCCGATATTATTTGTGCCAGCGGTAATTTGCAAAGTACGCAAAGTATCGTTGCCAACTTGTACCGCAGCCTGTTGCGCAGGAGTCAACGTCAAAAGTGCGGGACTTTCCAGCTGTACAACAACGTTTCCTGCTCCGACAAATTGTGTTGCAATATTATTTACAGCCAGTGCATTAAGATTAACAATGCCGTTAAAATAGCGAATTTCAATATCTCGTGCGGCGAATGCGTTCCAAGCGGCTTGCGGCAAAGATACGCTAGTTATTCCGCTTTGCAACGAGATGTCAATTAAAATTGTGCCGAATGTTGCATTTATTGCGGAAATTTCGGTGGCAGTCATGTTCAACTGCATTTGCGTTCCTATCGTTGTAAACGGGACATTTACGCCATTTACATTGATTGTATTAAGCGGTGGCGGTGGCGGAGTTACTCCAGTGCTTGGCAACTGTGGAAAGAACACAAAACCTGTAGGTTGAGTCCAACCATTGCTAGTATCTGTGCCTGGATCGACTATGTTAAATAAAGATTGCCAATTTCCGCCAATTTGTGGGATTCTTCCCGAATATGGAATTTGGTTAAACGAAAGCCCTAAATCTCGCAAGTTGGGAAAACCGTCAACGCTGAACGCACTTAACAAGTTGCGTTGCAACTGAATCATCGTCATTGCGTTGCTTGCGGGAATATTTATGCTTGTCAAAAAGTTATCAAACAAGCGAACATCTTGCAAATTGTTTGCTCCGTCCAATAAAATGGAGTTAAGCAAATTTTCGGATGCGTTGAGAAGTTGCAAATTGGGCAAATTGCTTAAATCCAAGGTTGCAAGCGAGTTTCTTTGAACAGCAACCTCGTTTAACAATGGCAAGTTTTGGAGATTTGCCGTTGTTAAGTTTCCGCCGTCAAACGCCCACAATGTGGTAAATCGGGGTAAATTGTTAAGTGTAACGCTAGTCAAAGGAGGATTAAAACTTAAATCGAGGTTCACAAAATTATTGTGATTTGTTGCACTAAACGACATTATGTTATTGTTAGCAAGCGAAAGCGATTCTAGTAATGTAAAATTAGCGTTAGTAAGATTGGGAAAAGCCGTTAAGTTGTTCCAATTTGCATCTATTGTGCGAAGTTGATTAGTTGACGGATCGGCAATGTTAAGAGTTGTCAACTGATTTCGCGAAACATCTAAAGTTTGCAAAGCTGGCATATTATTTCCGATAATAACGGAAGTAAGCGAGTTGTTGCTTAAATCGAGGGTTACAAGATTATTTAATGCAGGTGAACCAGTAAAATCGAGTACGCCAACAAGGTTTGTATTGGATAAATCAAGCACTTGCAAACTTGCAGGCAAGCGGCTTGCGATTGTAGTTGCCATTGTTGGGGTTTGTATAAAGTTGAACCCTTGGAAGTTTACTTCACGAAGATTTGGCAATCCGCTCAAATCGGGAAATTCAATCGGTGCGTGTGGGCGATTGATGGTTACTGTTATGCGTTGCACATCTACAAGCCATCTCAATCCCCATAAATCTTCTGCATATAAGGTTTGCATAGTACTGCCTGGCGGAGTTCCGAGTACATCAAGTTCATATCTAGTCAAAGCAGCCGTCATATCGATATTTACGTCTGTTATACCTATTTCAGTACCTGGTATCATTCTCCACACTTGAGGATTTGTCGATGGTGCATTCCAAGGAGAATCCATTTCAGCAGTAGTATTATTGTGTAACCAATATGCTAATGTTTGTCCTACTTCATTGGGGAAAAAAGGTGGTGTTCCCAAAGTAGCCTCAACCCGAACAGCACTAGCAAAAAAAAGCGAAAAGCAAAGCACAAAACCGAGAGTAAGCCTTAAAAATAGCGGTTTGTGGCTAGTTATTCGAATGACCGGG
>WRKG01000221.1 GCA_009778185.1 Bacillota bacterium | reverse complement strand
GGGATTTGGCAAGCCGTTTTTGAACCCGTACGATTTTGTGGCTGGCGGCTTGTACAATCGGTGCAACGAGCCAATGACAAACGGCAACGATCGCGGCGTGGCAACCTTGCGCGACCGAGATAGTCATGTTGGTTTTGCGGATTTGGATTTCGGTGCGGACGGTTCGGACGAGATAACGATGTGGCTGTTTCCGCTGGCTGGCGAGCCATTTCCGATTGAAATATGGGAAGGAATGCCCGAAGTTGGCGAGTTGCTAACCACGGTAACGTACGACAAAGGCTCAATTTGGAACACGTACCAGGAAGTAACGTACAAGTTGCCAAAACGGTTGCAAGGCGTTACAACGGTTGCGTTTTTGTTGCGGCAAAAAGTTCACATAAAGGGCTTTACGTTTGCCAAGCAAAACCGCACATACAGCCAAATCAGCTTTACGGACAACAACAATATTTACGGCGATTCGTTCAAAGTTACCGATCATGCGATTGAGAACATTGGAAACAACGTAACAATAACGTTTAACGGCTTAAATTTTGACAAGAATGTCCAAGCTGGCAAAGTTGACAAACAGCAGAAAATCGAAATTTGCAGCCGTTCGCAGCAGGATAAAAATAGCATAAGGCTAGTATTTACGCCAGAAAACGGCAAGGAAAGCGTTAATATGGTAACAGTCTTCGCAATGGAGTATTACGGCAGTGTTGTTTACGATTTGGAGACTCCGCTGGTTGGTAAGGGGAGTTTGTCGTTTATATTTTTGCCTGGTTGTGAGATTGATTTGATGTGGTTCAAAATTTTGGATTGATTAAAAATAATTAACAAAAAAGGATGTTGCAATTTTGCAGCATCCTTTTTTCAAATTTAATAAAAGTGTTACGGGGTCAAGGGGCGAAGTCCCTTGCGGGGTTTGGGGCAGAGCCCCAAGGTTTTTTATTTTTGCCACCGCTTATATTTAGCTAAATCGATAGCATCTTTTATTTCTAAACCCTTTTCGCCAGCCATTGATTCTAAATGGTGTAAAAACTCGTGGCGTAAAACTTTGTCGATTTGCTTTTTTATATTGTTGCGCGAATTTTTCTTGTACAGTGCCGCAAAAGAGCCGTAATAAATGGTTATGTATCTGCCTAAATAGCCGCCGTAATGATATTGTCCCAAAATGTACAGCATTCCCACTTCGGGATGCGGCAATGCGTTGGGTAGTAAGTTTATTCCACCATTTAGGTTGACAAAAATTTCTCGAGGAAGACTGTCGGCGATTTCTGATAGCATTTCTTCAAATTCTTCAAAGGTTATGTTGTCCATTTTTACTCCGTTTCTAGTATTTATAAATTATCTTGTTATAAAATTCAAAAAATTATATAATTATTAACGAGGTGATATTATGATAGATTGGCTACGTCAAGAAAATATTAGACCGTACGCAAAACTTTTGGCAAGAATATTTTTAACAATTATTGGAGCAATATTGATTATATTGATTGTGCCGCTAGTTTTTGGGATTTTTTTTCCGTTTATTTTGGCGTTTTTGTTGGCAACCTTGGTAAATCCGTTAATTGGACTGATAAATCGTAAGTTAAAAATATCGCGCGGAGTGATGTCTATTGTGATGGTGTCGATTCCGCTGTTGATTTTGGCGGGATTATTGGGCTGGTTTGTTTATGCGTTAATTGGCGAAATAATTGCACTTTCTCAAAATATTGAGGCAATCGTTGCAGCTTTGGATAACGCTTTAACCGTGGTAATGGACAGCTTTTATTGGGTTGCACACTATTTGCCAGCCGATTACGAGCAAATGCTAACTGGCATTTTAGACGGATTTTGGCTGTGGTTACAAGAAAGCGGAACAGCTTTTGCCGATTCTATGATAACGCAAGCTGCAACCGCCACAACTCGCATAGGTAGCGGAGTTGTTACTGTAGTAATTTTTATATTGGCATCCTACTTTATTATGGCAGATTATCCGCGAATAATTGCAACCGTCAAAAAAATTTCGCACAAGAGCATTCACAACCAATATTCAACAATACGTAACGCCACGTTATCGGCGGTCGGCGGATATTTGCGAGCGCAAGCGATAATGGCTTTTGTTACATTTATTGTTTCGTTGGTGGCGTTGCTTATTGTGCAACAAGATTTTTCGCTGTTAGTGGCTGTATTGTTGGGTTTAATGGATTTTTTGCCTTTAGTGGGAACTTCCATAATTCTTGTACCGTGGGCAATAACATTACTTATTACAGGAGATATATTTCTTGCGATATATTTATTAGCACTTTCGGCGGTTGCTTTTTTGTTACGCCGCATAATCGAGCCGAAAATAGTTGGTACACAAATGGGTTTGCCGCCGCTAAGTGCCTTATTTAGCATTTATCTTGGAATGCAAATAGCAGGATTTTTAGGGTTGATTCTCGGGCCAATCGTTGCAATGATAATTGTTAGCCTGTACAAAGCAGGTATATTTATCGGCTGGCAAGAGGACATTGGTGCGGTTATTGCGTTAATCCGAAGTAAGCAGCGGAAAATATAAATAATTACAAAATTATAATTTGGTTTATATGACATTTTTGGCAATTATCCGCCCGTTTATGCTTGCGGGCGGATAATATCCGCCCCTACGATTTATCAAATGCAAATTTCCCAAAAAATTTTTTTACAAACCCTTGCAATTTGCAAACTTTAATGTTACAATATTCTCGTATAATTTAAGCCTAGAATTTTTAGTTATAAGTGGGAAAGCTAAAAATTCTGGGTTTTTATATTATCATTTTTTTAATTTTTTGGGCATTTTTTTATTTTGCCACATTTTACAATTTTTTATATCAATTAGTTCGATAAATTTTTCGCCGATTTTTTGGCTTTCGTGCGTGCAAACGTCAAATATTAAATTGCCGCTTTTTCTATATCTGCACTTTGTGCAATATTTTTCTTTGTGCCATTCTCTTAAGCGTTCGATATTAACGCCGTCCAAAATGGTTTTTATGTGACGTAACTTTGTGCTTTGACAGCGGCGACATTTGGCAGGTTCGCCAAAATTTACCAAAATTCCCATGTTGCAGTGCCGACAATAATGATAACCGCGAGCGTAGCTGTGTATTTTCCATTGGCAATTTTGGCAAACAGGAAATTGCCCATTGTAATTTGCCGTATATTCCTGTTGACAAACTGTACAGGTAAATTCGGTTTTTCTGTTCCAGTTTTTGCATCTGTAATGAGGTTTCACTATTTTGAAATCTTTTTGGTTGCAAAAATATTTTACGGGTTTTGTATCTTCTTCAGAACGTTTTTCGTTAGCGTGTTGACAATTTAAGCACACTTTTATAGATTTTTTTGATTGCATCGATTTACTCCTTTGTCGCAAAAAAATTTATTATATCATAATTATATCGTGAAACGGTCGCCCGATTGCATCTCTGCATTTTTTCAGCGGCATCATTTTAATTATTTTACAATAATTCCCAATTCAGCAAGCTGGCTAGGTTCGACAACGCTAGGTGCGTGTGTTGTTGGACAAGACGCATCTTTTACTTTGGGAAAAGCAATTACTTCACGTAGCGAATCCGCTCCTGTAAACAGCATAACAAGTCTATCGAAGCCCCAAGCTGTGCCGCCGTGCGGTGGCGTTCCATATTTCAAAGCCTCTAAAAAAAAGCCAAATCCTTTTTCAGCATCTTCTTCCGCAAAATTTAGCGTTTTGAACATAAGTTTTTGAACTTCTTGCTGGTGAATGCGAATGCTGCCGCCGACGATTTCGTAGCCATTAAGCACCATATCGTACGCCTTTGCACGGATATTTTGCAGGTTTTCGCCTTTTTCTAGCAACGGCAAATCTTCGTCCATTGGTGCGGTAAATGGATGATGCCGCGCGTAAAATCGGTTGTCTTCTTCCGACCATTCCAACAATGGAAAATCTACCACCCACAATAAATTTAGATCGTCAGAGTTTACCAAATTGTTGCGTTTGGCAATTTCCAATCGCAACGCACCTAGCGAATCTAAAACAATTTCGTTTTTGTCGGCACATAAAAATATCATGTCGTTCGGTTTTCCGCCAAAATTTTCTACTATTGCCTGCAATTTTTGCTCGTCAAAAAATTTTGACAACGTAGTTTTTAGCGAACCGTCTTCATTTATCGCTATCCACGCAAGCCCTTTTGCTTTGTACTGTTTGACCAACTCAACAAGAGAATCGATTTGCTTGCGCGGCATTTTGGCGGAATTTTCGGCTAAAATTCCACGAACGCTGCCGCCAGAATCTATTGCACCTTGAAACACGCCAAAATCGCTACCTGCAACCAAATTTGTTATGTTATGCAGTTCCATGGCAAAACGTGTGTCGGGTTTATCCGAGCCGTAACGCTCCATTGCGTCGTTGTAGCTTATTCTAGGAAACGGCGTTTTAATATCTTTTGCCAAAACTTCCTTACAAATGGTTTTCATCATGCGTTCGTTTACTTCGATGACATCTTCCATGTCAACAAAAGAAAGTTCAATGTCGATTTGCGTAAATTCTGGCTGGCGATCGGCACGTAAATCTTCGTCCCTGTAACATTTTACAATTTGAAAATACTTGTCAAATCCCGAAATCATTAGCAGTTGCTTGAAAAGTTGCGGCGATTGCGGCAAAGCGTAAAACTGCCCAGGATGCGTTCGCGACGCAACAAGATAATCCCGTGCGCCTTCAGGAGAACTTTTCGTTAAAACGGGCGTTTCAACTTCAATAAAACCTTCGTCCGTCAAAAATTTGCGAGCAACTTGTGCCGTTTTGTGGCGTAAAAACATTATTTTTTGGGCTTCTGGACGGCGCAAATCGATGTACCGATATTTTAGCCGTAAGTCAATTCCAACGTCCTCTTCGGCAACTTGAAAAGGCGGCACTTCCGATTCAGAAAGGATTCGCAACTCGGTAACATCTAATTCAACTTCGCCAGTGGGCATATTGGGGTTGACATTTTCGATTGTACGAGCAATAACTGTGCCAGTTGCGGCAACCACGTATTCTGTGCGGATAGTTTTTGCCATGCTGTAAAAATCGGCGTTTTCCTTGGAAACGGCTATTTGAAAAATGCCAGTTCTATCACGCACGACAATAAAAATAACGGTTGGCAAATCACGTTGTTTGTTTACCCAACCCATTACGGTTATTTTTTCTCCGATTAAATTTTTGGTTATTTCGCCACAATAGTGGGTTCGTTTCATTCCTGCAATACTTTTATTCATTTTTATTTTGCTACAAAAATTTTTGGTAGCAATTTACCTCCTGCGTTTTTATTTTACAGACCGAAAAAAATATATCATATTAACAAATATTTTGCAAGCAAAAAATAAATTTGCAAAATTATTTTTTTGTGTTACAATAAGTTAGACCTATACGAGGAGACTGGAAATTTAACCTGTTTCATGGTAATAGGCGACTAAAATAACGGAGGAACAAATTATGATTAACAAACAAGAAATTATTGCCAAACATGGCAGAGGTGAAGCGGACACAGGTTCGCCAGAAGTACAAGTTGCGTTGATTACGGCACGTATCAACCATCTTACGCAACATATGCGTACGCATCCAAAAGATTTTCACTCGCGGCGCGGACTGCTCAAATTAGTTGGTCAACGCAAAGGCTTGCTAGATTACATTCGCAACCGTGATGTTGTACGCTACCGCGAACTTATCGCAGAGCTTGGTTTAAGAAAATAACACAGAAAATTTGAGGAAAAAACATGAAACAATATACTTTTGAACTGGCTGGACGTACTGTAACAGCCGAAATTGGTCGAGTTGCAGAACAAGCCAACGGTGCTGTTTTAATGCGTTATGGCGATACAATGGTGCTAGTTACCGCTACTGCATCCGCCGAACCACGCTCTGGAATCGACTATTTTCCGCTCAGCGTTGATTACGAAGAGCGACTTTATGCTGTCGGAAAAATTCCTGGTGGCTTTATAAAACGTGAAGGTCGTCCAACCGAACGCGCTATTTTAACCTCGCGCCTCATCGACCGCCCTTTACGCCCGCTTTTCCCTGACGATTACAGAAACGATGTCGCCGTTGTTACAACCGTGCTTTCTGTCGATCAAGATAACAGCCCCGAAGTTGCCGCTATGATTGGTGCATCCATTGCCTTGTCAATATCCGATATTCCTTTTTTGGGTCCAACAAGTGCAATAAATGTGGGATTAGTTGACGGTAAAGTTGTTATAAATCCAATGACTGCCGACCGTGAAAAAACCGATATGTTGCTAACTGTCGCATCAACTCGTGAAAAAGTTATGATGATTGAAGCCCAATCAAACGAGGTTGACAACGACACAATGTTTAACGCAATTATGGTGGCTCACGAAGAAAATCAAAAAATTGTTGCTTTCATTGATAATATCGTGAAAGAATGCGGCAAGCCCAAACATAGCTACAGCGAACACGGAATCCCCAAAGAATTTTACGAAAAAGTAACATCGCACATAACCGACAAACGCATGGAAGAGGCTGTTTTTACCGACATAAAACAAGAACGAGAAGAGCGTGTTGCCGCTATAAAATCCGATTTAATCGAAAACGTTTTGCCAACTTTGCCAACGGACGAAACGTCGCTCGAAGAATACGAAACCCTTTTAGGAGCGGCAATTTACAAGTTTGAAAAAGAAACCGTTCGCCGCATGATTCTAAAAGAGCATAAACGTCCCGACGGACGAGCCTTGGACGAAATTCGCCACCTTTCGGCAGAGGTTGACATTTTGCCACGCACTCACGGTTCGGCAATTTTTACACGTGGACAAACGCAAGTTATGACCATTACAACACTCGGCTCTATGCGAGATGCACAGCGGCTTGACGGACTCGACTTAATGGAAGAAAACAAAAGTTATATGCACCATTATAATTTTCCGAGTTATTCCGTGGGCGAAACTCGTCCATCGCGCGGACCTGGTCGCCGCGAAATTGGGCACGGTGCATTGGCGGAACGTGCTTTAGTGCCTGTTTTGCCTGACGATAACGAGTTTCCGTATTCTATGCGTTTGGTTTCGGAAGTTTTAAGTTCGAACGGTTCAACTTCGCAAGGAGCGGTTTGTGCAAGCACTTTGTCGCTTATGGCGGCGGGCGTTCCTATTAAAAAGCCTGTTGCGGGTATTTCTGTGGGCTTGGTTACTGGCGAAACGGACAACGATTTTGTGCTACTTACTGATATTCAAGGCTTGGAAGACTTTTTCGGAGATATGGATTTCAAAGTAGCTGGCACAGCTGACGGAATCACAGCAATACAAATGGACATGAAAATTCACGGGCTAACTCCCGAAATAATCAAGGCATCGCTTGAACAAACGGAGAAATCTCGCAAATACATCATCGATGAAATTATCACAAAGGCAATAGCAACGCCACGCAAAGAAATTTCCCTTTACGCACCAAAAATAATGATAGTAAAAATTAACCCAGAACAAATTGGCGAAGTTGTGGGAACTCGTGGCAAGGTAATTAAGCGAATTTTGGAAGAATCTGGCGTTGAAACTATCGATACCGAAGATGACGGTCGCATTTTTGTTGGCGATCAGGATTTAAGCAAGGTTCACCGTGCAGTTGAAATTATCAACGGCATAGTAAATCCTCCAGAAGTGGGCAAAATTTACAAAGGCAAAGTAACGCGCATCATGAACTTTGGTGCTTTTGTAGAAATTGCCATCGAAAAAGAGGGACTTGTCCACATCTCCCAGCTAGCCAAAGAGCGAGTAAAAGAAGTAACTGACGTTGTCAACGTAGGCGACATAATAAACGTAAAAGTAATCGAAATCGACGACCAAAAACGCATAAACCTTTCTCGCAAAGCCGCTTTAGGCAAAAACGAAAAATAAAACCTTGGGGCTCTGCCCCAAACCCCGCAAGGAACGCGTCCCTTGACCCGCACATTTTTGCTTGGTTTTGTGTTTGTATTATTGAATCCGGTATTTTGTTGGGTTTTTGGGTTTGTATGATTACAATCCAATATTTTTGCTAGGTTTTGGGGCTGTATGATTAAAATCGTAGGGGCGGATATTACCTGCCCGTCCGCCCGAATGTTCATTAAACACAATTTTTATGAAAGCAAGAATTTTGTTGGGTTTTTAGATTCATTATTAACACAATTTTTAGAAAGCAGGAAATTACAGTTGACTAGCGAGCCAAAAGTAATTCAATTAGAAAATGGGTTGCGAGTGGTTATGGTGGATATTCCATTTGTGCGGTCGGTATCCTTTGGAATTTGGGTAAAAAACGGATCCCGCAATGAGGACGACAGCACCAATGGCATATCCCATTTTATTGAGCATATGCTTTTTAAGGGCACAAACAAACGCTCCGCCAAAGATATTGCCGATTCGATGGACGAAATTGGCGGTCAAGTGAACGCATACACCACAAAAGAGCATACTTGCTTTTACACACGCACTTTGGACAACCATTTTGACATTGCATTAGATGTGTTGTCCGATATGTTTTTTAATGCAAAATTTGACAATTCCGATATAAAACGTGAATGCAACGTTATTTTGGAAGAAATAAGTATGTACGAAGATACTCCCGACGATTTGGCTCATTCGCTATTGCAACAGGCGGTATTTGAAAATGGTGCGTTGGGTCGCACTGTGCTTGGCACACAGGAAACCATTACAACTTTTGACAACGCAAAATTTACAGCCTACAAAAACGCCAATTATACGCCTAATCGTACGGTTGTGGCTATTGCTGGCAATTTAACCAACTGTAACGCTGTCGAAAAAGTCAAAAAGGTTTTTTCTTGTTTGGCGGATTCATCCAATTTGTCAACCAAAATAGGAAATTCAACCGAGCCGCAAATTTACAAGCCCAATTTTATAAAGCGGGAAAAAGATATTGAGCAAGTGCATATTTGTTTGGGATTTCCTGGGATTGCGGCTGGCGTTGCAGAATCGTACACAATGTCTATACTCAACACAATTTTGGGCGGCGGAATGAGTTCTCGTTTGTTTCAAACAATCCGCGAGGAGCACGCTTTAGCCTACGAAATTTATTCGTATCATTCTGCATTTGCCGAAACGGGAATTTTTACCGTGTATTCTGCCCTTGCTCCCGAGCAGTTGGGCAATGTTTTAGAGTTGACTTTTGCCGAAATCCGCCGCTTGTCAATCGATAAAATTACACAAACTCAACTCAACAAGGCAAAAGAGCAACTTAAAAGTAGCTATATTTTAAGTTTGGAAAGTACATCTAGCCACATGAACAGCATCGGCTGGAACCAGCTTATGCTAAACAGAATATTAACCGCCGACGATATAATCGAAAAAATTGACCAAGTAAATTTAGATATGTTCTACCAATTATACGAAAAAATTTTTGATATTCAACAAGTCAGCTTGTCAATGGTCGGAAGTGCCGATTTTGACTATAGTTTAATATCATAAATCAATGGCTGAAAAATTATTTTTGCAAAATGTATGGGCTAGTTCTCTATAAAAAGCAAATAAAAAAATTTTTTCAAAAATGTTGACGGCGATATTTTTTTGTGATATTATTTAATTGTAATGTTGGTGCCATAGCCAAGTGGTAAGGCAGAGGTCTGCAACACCTTTATCCCCGGTTCAAATCCGGGTGGTACCTTCAAGCATTGTACTTCATAGCAATGCTTGCTAAAAGCCTAGCTTTTAGTAAAAACTTCCTTAGGAGAAAGGCATTTTGTAATGAAATGCCTTTTTTCGTTGAAATATTTTTTTTAATGTGATAATATAAAAATAAGTTAAAAATTACTAGGAGGTTCAAAAATGTCAAAAAGAACAAACGGCGAAGGCACAATATATCAACGTAAAGACGGAATTTGGTGCGGTGAACTTACTTTGGGTTACGACGAAAACGGAAAACGTCTGCGAAAAGTTTTCGCTAGTAAAGATTTGGAAATTGTGAAAAGCAGAATGAACGAGTTTAAGTTAGATGCTAACGGAAATATGGTTACTAGCGATTACACGGTTGGTAGTTGGGTTAAACGCTGGCTCGACAACTATAAAGCCTACGAACTAAAAGCCAAAACATACGATAATTACGAATACGCTATCAAAAATCATATTGAGCGAAGTCTTGGAGATATTCCGTTGACAAAACTTACTACCGATAGTATCCAAAGTTTTTACAATGCTATGCACAAAAAGGGCTTTTCAACCAGCACAATAAGAATAATCCATGTTACGCTGTCGCAAGCCATGGAGCAAGCGTGGTTAAACAATTTTATCCCGTCAAACCCTTGCGATGGTACAAAACGCCCAAAATCTGGCAAAAAAGTTATAAAACCGCTATCTCCTGAAGACCAAAAAATATTTATTGAGCATTGTCAAAATGTTACTTATCACAATTTTTTTTGCTTTCTGTTGCACACAGGCTTGCGTTTG
This sequence comes from Bacillota bacterium, assembly GCA_009778185.1. Lineage (GTDB taxonomy): Bacteria > Bacillota > Clostridia > Lachnospirales > WQUN01 > WRKG01. Next base: position 3,207 of record WRKG01000221.1, on the reverse strand, counting down.
GGAGAAGCCATCGCTTTAACTTGGGAAGATGTCAACTTTGAAAATAAGACAATCTCGGTCGATAAAACTGTAACAACAATAGTCAACCGTGATAAAAATGCTCGTTCGCGCCGCAAATTGATTGTAACTACGCCAAAAACTGCTACAAGCGTGCGAATCGTCCCAATGAACGCCACCGCAAAAAGTATCTTGTTAGCCCAAAAAGAAAGCACAAATAATACGGTAAACAATCATATTTTTGCTACAAAAAACGGAACGCTGCTAAAAAATCGTAACGTTGCTCGTGCATTAGACAAATTGCTAACGGACAGCGGAATAACCAACAAAATTACTGTGCATACTTTGCGCCACACTTTCGCAACAAGATTACTGGAAAAAGGTGCAAATCCCAAAACAGTAAGCACTCTGCTTGGACACGCATCTGTAAAAATTACGCTTGATGTTTACAGCCACGTAATGGCAGAAATTCAGCAAGATGCAGTAGAATTACTGGACGAAGAATAAAGAGCGGCATAATGCTCTTAAAAGCCCAAGGAGGTTTGGTTTTGGGAAAAAATAAATATTTAAGTTTTGTGCAGACGAAACCGAAAAAAAGCCGTGGTTATCGTTTTTTTAAGATAGGGTTTTTTGTGCTGTTGGTCTTGCATTTGGGCAGTTTGTATATTCATTGGGATTATTGGATTTTTAGAATGTTGATTTCGCAGCATTACATATTTACCGATGATTTAGATACGCTGTACTCGCAAGCACTCGGCACAGAAAATTTGCGCGGTCATTTTGTGGATTTTGACAGAATGGTAATGGCTGTAGTAACCGCTCGCATACGAGAAATCAACAACGATCGCTACACATATTTGTACAGCCCAACCCAACGCCAAGCCTCTATTGCACGTCAACGAGAAACCGCCCAACAAGTGTATTTTGAAGCGTTGACTGCCGAAACGGGTTATCTTTTTGTACCGAATATCGGCAGTTATACGCGCCGTTTTATTGCGGATAATCGTGCGACAATTTCGCAATATCCCAATTTAATACTGGATTTGCGATATAATTCTGGCGGAATGTTAATGGATTTTCACCAAATAGCCGATTTATTTGTGGAAAACAACGCAATTTTGGGCTACGAATACACTCGTCTACCATTTTTTACACGACAAATTAGAAGTAACAATCCTGCATATTTTAATTTTGACAACGTGATAATTTTGCAAAATCAAAATACCGCCAGTGCCGCCGAAAGCCTTATTTTAGCCTTGCAAGATAATCTCGACAATGTTACTACAATCGGCTCAACAACGTTTGGTAAAGCGGTTGGACAAGTTACAATTCCGTTGACAGGCGGATCGGCTATACGTGGCACGGTTCTACTTATCAGTGGACCAAATGGCGAAACTATCCATAATATCGGCATTGCTCCCAACATTGAACACGATGGCGATGATATTTTAACTTACGTATTAAATTTATTGGAGGATTTTTAAGTTGACTATTTTGTTTAATGGTGGACGACAAATAATTGCATTTTTATCCAAATTATTTGCCAAAATTATCGAGGACGAACTTTTTTCGTTGGCAAGCGAACTTGCTTACAAGATATTGTTGTCATTTTTCCCATTTTTGGTGTTTTTGGTGGCGGTCATCGGCTTTCTCAATTTGGAAGATTCGCCGCTAGTTTACCAATTATTTGAAATGTTTCCAGAAGATATTGCACAAGTTATAGTAAATTTTATTGTAGAACTTACAGCAGGAACATCTAGCGGATTAGTTTCGGGCAGTTTGTCAATCAGCGTTTTTAGTGCATCCAACGGCTTTAGAGCGGTTATGCGAGGCGTAAACAAAGCCCACGGTTTTAAGGAAGAACGCAGTTTTATAGGCGGATTTTTATTGAGCATTGGATTAACTCTAATTTTTGCGTTCGCATTAGTTAGTATGCTTGCGTTGTGGGTTTTCGGCAACAACATAGTTTATGCACTTCGCAACTTTTTCGACTTTGATATTGGATTGGCTCTGCAAGTAACATCTGCCGCCGTCGGATTTTTCGCCTTGGTTGTGCTGATTGCGTTTATTTATCGGTTGGCGTGTGTTCGGCGAACGGTCGTTTTGCCAGGTGCTTTAACAACCGTTATTTTGTGGGCTATTTCTTCGAATATTTTTAGCCTTGTATTAGATAATATTGTCAATATTTCCATGATTTACGGTAGCATTGCAGGAATATTCATTTTGATAATTTGGCTAAATTTAATTTCAATATTTTTGCTACTAGGCAACACAATAAACTCGATTATCCACAAACGTAGTACATTTTGGTATCACGATAAATCGCTTCACGAGCAGGTTTATTTTTAATGGGAATTTGCAAAATTATAACTTTATAAATTGCTAAAAATGTGCAAGCCAGCCTATAGGGCAAACAGGTAATATACGCACATTTTTAGCAAATATAATTTTTCAACTGCTGATTTGCATTATATGAATATGTTTAACTATTTTCAATGGATAAATTATTTAGTTGCAGCGAAGTTTCTTCTCGTATCTTTTGGAGAACAGTTTCCAATGATAATCCACTGCTAAGTAACTTTTCGATTTCATTAACTGTGTCGAAGCGTCCTTCGATTCTTCCCTCATATCGACCCTCGTTCAAATATCTATCTCTAAAAGATAACACTTTAACCGCCTCCTTATCTCGTTTGAATGCACCGAATACTTTGCTAAATGTCTTTGCAATAGCCTTTTGTATTTTAGGTAAATATATTCAATTATTTTCAATGGCTAAATTATTGAGTTGCAGCGAAGTTTCTTCTCGTATTTTTTGGAGAACAGTTTCCAATGATAATCCACTGTTAAGCAATTTTTCTATTTCATTAACTGTGTCGAATCGACCTTCAGCTATTCCTTCGATACGACCTTCAGCTATTCCTTCAATTTTTCCTTCAGCTATTCCTTCGATACGACCTTCAGCTATTCCTTCGATGCGCCCTTCGGCTATTCCTTCAATTTTTCCTTCAGCTATTCCTTCGATACGTCCTTCAGCCATTCCTTCAATTCGCCCTTCGGCTATTCCTTCGATACGACCTTCGGCTATTCCTTCAATTTTTCCCTCATATCGACCTTCGTTCAAATATCTATCTCTAAAAGATAACACTTTAACCGCCTCCTTATCTCGTTTGAATGCACCAAATACTTCACTGAATGCACTTGCAATTTTTT
>WRKG01000220.1 GCA_009778185.1 Bacillota bacterium | reverse complement strand
GACCGTCTTCGGTCGCCCGTTTGTGCGTTTCGATATTTCTGCAACATAGGCTTAAAGTTAATGACATTGATATTATCCGTCCGCATTTTTTGCCTGTCCGCATCAGGCGGGTTAAGTTGATTTACTCCGATTCCAATTTAAGCACACTCATAAATGCAGATTGCGGCACTTCTACGTTGCCAACTTGTCGCATTCGCTTTTTGCCCTCTTTTTGCTTTTCGAGCAACTTTTTCTTGCGTGTAATATCTCCGCCGTAACATTTTGCTAGAACATCTTTTCGTAATGCGCCCAAAGTTTCGCGAGCAACAACTTTGCTACCTATTGCCGCTTGCAAAGGAATCTCAAACTGATGCCGAGGAATTTCCTTTTTTAGCTTTTCGACAATTTTGCGACCACGTTCCGTTGCCGATTCCGCGAAAACTATGAAAGATAGTGCATCCATTGGTTCGCGGTTGATTAAAATATCTAGCTTGGCAAGTTGCGATTCTTGGTAGCCTATCAATTCGTAGTCAAAAGAGGCGTATCCTCGGCTGCGCGATTTTAATGTATCAAAAAAATCGTATATAATCTCGTTTAACGGAATTTCATAGCGGAGAACGGTGCGTGTTTGCTCGGCATATTCCATTCCCAAATAAACGCCGCGCCGCTCCTGACAAAGTTCCATTACTTGACCAATGTAGTCAGGCGGCAAAATAATTTCCGCCCGAACAATAGGCTCTTCCATGTGATGTATTTTGGTAATATCAGGCATATCGGCGGGGTTCGACAAATCAATCACAGAGCCGTCTGTCATGTAAATTTTGTAAACCACGCTTGGCGCGGTGGTTACTAATTCCAAATTGTATTCACGGTCAAGCCGTTCGGTAATTATCTCCAAATGGAGCAAGCCCAAAAAGCCGCAACGAAAGCCATATCCCAAAGCGGTTGAGGTTTCTGGTTCAAATTGCAAAGCGGCATCGTTTAGCTGCAACTTTTCTAGTGCCTCACGTAAATCGGGATATTTTGCGCCGTCCGCTGGATAAATTCCGCAATAAACCATGGGATTTACCTTTTTGTAGCCTGGAAACGGCTCGGTTGTGCGACGTTCGTATTCGGTAACTGTATCGCCAATTTGCGTATCTCGTACATTTTTTATGCTTGCCGTTATGTAGCCAACATCGCCAGCAGAAAGCTCTGTGCAAGGAACAAACTTTCCAGGTCCAAAAAATCCCGCTTCCACAATTTCGAAATCCTTTTCGGATGCCATAAAATAAACGTGGCTACCTTTTTTTATTGTGCCGTCCAAAACACGAATAAAGACAATAACGCCTTTGTAGGAATCGTACAGCGAGTCAAAAATGAGAGCCTTTAACGGAGCAGTAGAATCGCCCGTTGGTGCAGGAATCGCCGAAATTATTGTATTTAGCACATCGTCAATATTTATGTTATTTTTGGCAGAAATCAACGGAGCATCGGCGGCATCTAATCCAATTAAATCTTCAATTTCTCGTTTAGCGTTTTCGGGATCGGCGGCGACCAAATCAATTTTATTGATAACTGGCACAACTTCCAAATTATGGTCAAGTGCAAGATAAACATTTGCCATAGTTTGAGCCTCAACGCCCTGCGCGGCATCCACGACAAGCAACGCACCCTCGCAAGCCGCCAAACTACGCGAAACTTCGTAAGTGAAATCTACATGACCAGGAGTATCAATTAAATTGAGAATATAATTTTCGCCGTCCGTTCCCTTGTGATTTAGACGAACAGCTTGTGCTTTTATGGTAATGCCGCGTTCTCGTTCCAGTTCCATGTTGTCAAGCACCTGCGATTGCATTTCTCGTTGAGTTATTGCGCCCGATTTTTCGATAAGCCTATCTGCTAAAGTAGATTTTCCGTGATCTATATGAGCAATTATACAAAAATTGCGAATGTTTTTTAGGTTTGTCATTGTTATTCTCCTTGTAAATGTTCAAAAAATGTTGTAGCCTTTAACAGTATAGCATTTATTTTGTTAGTTGTCATGTGTTTGAAAAAATTTTCAAAAAAATAATAAAAATAGTATTTACAAAATAATTTTATTGTGATATACTATCATAGTGAAAAAAAATAAAATTTTCACATATCATAAACGGCGGTCTTGTTTGCAAGTTGCAAGCGGATTGCTAGGTTATCTAGGAGGTCTATAATGATCAAAGTTGGAATTAACGGGTTCGGCCGCATTGGCCGATTGGCGCTTCGCTATGCTATGGAGCGCGATGATGTGCAAGTTGTATCTATCAACGATCCTTTCACAGATTTAGCTTACATGGAGTATATGCTCCGTTACGACACAGTTCACGGACGTTTTAAGGGTACTATCTCAAAAGACGGCGGTAAATTAGTAGTAAACGGCAAGGCAATTACTGTTCACGCCGAAAAAGACCCAGCTGCAGTGCCTTGGGGTGCAGATGGCGCAGATTATATCCTCGAATGTACAGGAATCTTCCTTACACAAGAGAAAGCACAAGCCTACTTAAAAGGCGGTGCAAAAAAAGTTGTATTTAGCGCTCCTGCAAAAGACGACGCTACACCAACCTTTGTTATGGGCGTAAACCACAAAAATTACAAAAGCGACATGAATATCGTTTCCAACGCATCTTGTACAACAAACTGCTTAGCACCACTTGCAAAAGTTATTCACGACAAATACGGCATTATCGAAGGGCTTATGAGCACAATTCACGCTACAACAGCCACACAAAACACCGTTGACGGGCCTTCTGGTAAAGACTGGCGCGGCGGACGTGCTGCTGCTGCTAACATTATCCCATCCTCCACAGGTGCAGCAAAAGCTGTTGGCTTGGTTATTCCCGAACTTAAAGGCAAACTTACGGGTATGTCCTTTAGAGTGCCAACTGTAAACGTTTCGGTTGTTGATTTAACCGTTCGTTTGGAAAAAGGCGCAAGCTATGACGAAATTAAAGCTACCGTTAAAGCCGCCGCTGAAGGCGAACTTAAAGGAATTTTAGGTTACACCGAAGACAAAGTTGTTTCTAGCGATTTTGTTGGCGAATACTGCACTTCTGTTTTTGATGCAGATGCTGGTATTGCTTTAAGCCCTAACTTTGTTAAGTTGGTAACTTGGTACGATAACGAATGGGGCTATTCCTGCAAATTAGTAGATTTGGCTCGCCACATGGATACAGTAAAATAGTTGAAATAAAAAATAGTCAAGGGTGATTGAAAAATTGCCCTTGATTTTTTTTGTTGCAATTTAATAATTTCAAAATTTTTTGTACAAAATCCACAAATTTTTTCGTATTATTTTCACAATTTTTAGGAAATATTTTACAAAAATAGTGCTATCAGCACTGTACTTTTATAAATGCTTTATTTATAATGGTTCATGTTGTAAAAAATAAATTAAAATTTTGGAGGAAAATTATGAAAAAATTTAAGTATTTTGCAATTTTAGTTGTGCTTTCGGCAATTTTTGTTGGTTGTGCAACGGAAAATGCAACGTCAGCCAATAGCATAACAACACGAGAACAGGCAATAAATCTTATTGAAGATTGGCTACAGGAAAATCCTTTTGACCCGCCTGTTACTGTGCATGATGCCGCTAATCCTGAAGACGAATCGGGTTTTAATTTTATATTGTATCAAGACGAGCCTTTGGTAAATGTTCGAGTGGTTAAAGCAAATGGTGCTATTTTACGCTACAATCCTGCAACCGACCAATATATATCGCTTTCGGATTGGTATATTAGTTATGGACGTGCTAGCATTGCGGAAAATTTGCCTAACGAGAATGGTTCGTCTGCGAATGTTCCAAGTTCAGATGGAATAATTATGTATAATCCAAATTCACTGGAATCGGCTCTAAATTTTTCGGCACTTTCACTAGTTCCCGATTTTTTGGCTTTTGTTTCGGACGGTAATGTTATTGCCGATGACAATAATAGTTTTACGGAATATGAAAACATGATTAACCTACGCATTGTTCATTTCCAAGATATACCGAACCAAGCACTTGAAATGGAGGTAGAGCGATATGCTGACCTTTTGCAAAGTTTAGGATTTATTAAAGAAGAAGTTTTTGTTGGCAATTATTTTTATAAAAATGAAGAAAATGGAATTTCTATCTATCTCCATTTTGGAGACGAAGGAACTGATAGATATGTAATGGTTTCGATAACAGATACCTTTTTAGGGGAATCTGATGGTCCAGGAGACGACTACTACGACGACTACTACGACGATTACTACGATTCCGACATCTTCAACCGAGCCAATTACATAAACGGAATAACTCGCATAGATTTAATCCGATATTCTGATAATCATTATTACAGCCCAGTATTTTTTGGCAAACACAGAATTGTCGACATAATAGAACACAGAGTTTATCTTGCAATAGACGATACTGTAGGTGCTCCAGATTCGTCATATATTATAGTTGACGACCGTTACGGTAGCGGGCCAAACGGCATGATAGGAAATAGAATCTCCGTTTATGGCAGATTTACAGATGTTCACCTATTAACCAACCAAAGAGGCGAAACTTTGCAAGCACCAGTTGTCGAAGTTGATTTACTTATTTTCAACGCAAGTACGCCAGCCACAAACGACATAGCAGAAGCACTAGTTGCAAACGCCAATTTTCACGAATTTAGAATAACCAACAACAACCAACATTTAGGCGACAACAGAATAAGAATCGCCGCTTTAATGCTTGAAAACGATTTACAACCCTTTAGAATGCTAGAACGTGATTATTGGGGCTTTATTTCTACTAATGTGGGTCCAGATGCGGACGGTTACAGCACACATATAAGGTGGGATACCTCCAATATTCAATTTGGCAATATAGCCGAATTTTGGCAAGAAGAGTATCCAGTTTGGATAACTGGCTATATTATCGCTGTTGAACCTAGCCCTTTGCAAACTTTTCTAAATGAACTTTACGTAACAATATCTATTGAAGGTTTTGAACCTTTTTAGGGTTAAAAATTATAAAAAATTAAAATAACGGGTATGTCGCAAATGTTGAAAAACGGGCGGATTTTTGTTCACAAAATTTTTACAACTGGCAAACTCCCATTTACTTGACAAAAATTTCCAACTATGATAAAATGAAAATGTCTAATTAGGCGTTTTGCCAATTAGCTACAAGCTACAGTTTGCAAAATTATCCCATAAGGAGGTATTTTTATGGATTATTCAAGTGCTACAAGTAAATTACGAGCAAGGCGGATAAGTCCGCATTTGGTACGTATACGAAACACAATCGGCGTAATGGCTTTTAGAGTAGCTTTTGCCGCTATTTTAATTGGCGGATTTGCCGCCGTTGGTGCTGGCGTTGGTATCTATTTGGGAATTTTACGCAATGCTCCTGTTATCGACCTACAAACTAATTTGCGTTCCGAACATTACAACTCAATCATCTTTGAGGGACGCACTGGTACAGAAATCGCTCGGCTAACTGGCGAAGAAAACCGCGAATTTGCTCCTATTAGCCAAATGCCTCGCCACTTAATTAACGCTTTTGTCGCCATCGAAGACGAACGCTTTTTTACCCACAACGGAATCGACATCCGCGGCATGGCTAGAGCGCTCCATTCTAACTTGACTTCCGATAGCGTTGAGGGCGCAAGCACAATAACACAACAAGTTATAAAAAATATTTTGGGAATGGCTCGCAACGATTTAGTTTCCAAGCTACAAGAGCAGTACATGGCTGTGCAGTTTGAGCAAGCCCTGGAAGAACAATACGGCTCGCGCGAAATTGCAAAAGAAATTATTTTAGAGGCGTATCTTAATATAATAAATTTAGGCAGAAACTGGCACGGCGTTCAAGTTGCCGCTTGGAACTACTTCGGCAAAGATGTCTCGGAATTAACTTTATCCGAAAGTGCCGTTATTGCTGGAATTACCCGCAATCCGTCGCGCTATTTGCCCGATCGCTTTCCCGAAAATAGCCGTGCAAGGCAAACTTTGGTTTTGGGAAATATGCTCCGCCTTGGAATGATTACTCAACAAGAATTTTACGAAGCTATGGCTGATCCCGTATACGACCGAGTTTTGTCGGGTCTTATTGCCGAGCAAGCCCACGGCGTTGTGCATTCCTATTTTACCGATGCTCTAATTGAGCAAGTTATCGAAGATTTAGTGGATCAGCACATGATGACTCGTGCAAATGCCTCTGCGTTGGTTTTCGGCGGTGGCTTGCAAATTTTCTCAACACAAGATTTGCGTATACAAGAAATAATGGACAACACTTTTGCAGATGACAATAATTTTCCCATAAATGTTTTCGAAATTCAAGTAGAATACAGGCTTTCTGCGAGAAACGAAATTACTAATCAAGTAAGCAACCACAGTCGAACCGCCACATTAAGCAACGAGGGCTTGGTTGATTCTTGGATGGAAGAAACTCGCAACGAACTATTGACCGCCGCCGATGTAATTTTGGCAGAAAACACCATTTTAACGCCACAACCGCAAGCCGCAATGGTTATAATGGATCATAACAATGGGCACGTTATAGCAATTTCTGGCGGTCGCGGCGAAAAAACGGGAAATCGGCATTTTAACCGAGCAACCATTGCAACACGCTCTCCAGGTTCACAATTTAAGGTACTTGCGGCATTTTTGCCTGGCATCGATATGGGAACTTTGCACTCGGCAACTCACATTGTCGACCGTCATTGGGTTTTTGATGATGGATTTTCCGAGCCGTATACTCCTCGCAACTGGTGGGGAGCGAACTTTGAAGGGCCAACAAGTGTTCGCCGTGCAATATATCGCTCTGCGAACGTGGTTTCTGCCCAGGCGTATCAGTTGGTTGGGCCCGACAACTCGTTTGAATATTTGCGCAATCTAGGATTTACAACGCTTGAGGGAACATTAAGCAGCGGCGCAACTTTTCGTGATACCACTGCCGCCGTGCCTTTAGGCGGATTAACTCGCGGCGTAACGCAGCTTGAACTCGCCGCCGCATACGCAACCATCGCCAACAGCGGCGAATATAACCGTCCTGTATTTTATTCTCGTGTGCTAGACCAAAACGGCAACGTTATTTTGGAAAACACAAGCAATCCGCGCCGAGTAATTAGTGCTCCCGCCGCTTTTGTTTTAACGGATATGATGCGTGATACTGTTCGCGGTGTAGCTGGCTCGACAGGAACAAACGCAAACTTTCGCAATATAAATGTACAAATTGCTGGCAAAACGGGAACATCCCAAAATGTTGAAGATTTAGGCTTTACAGGATATACACCATTTTATACCGCCGCAATTTGGCTAGGTTTCGACCGTCCACGTGCATTAAACGGCGTTCCCAGTTCAACGCACCTTGTAATTTGGCGCGAAATTATGGAGCAAGCCCACGAAGAATTAGGCTTAACATCAGGAAGTTTTGTTCAACCAGACGGAGTAATTAGTGCCGCAATTTGCAATGTAACGGGACTTTTGCCAACCGATGCTTGTCGCCGTGCAGGTACAGTAACTACCGATTTAATTGTAGCTGTACATATGCCAACATCTTCTTGCACAGGAGTGCATCATACCTACGTTCCAGATACTGGCGATTCGGATTATGACAATGACGAACAAGAAGAAACCGAAAGCCCAGATTATGTACCAGGCGGCGGCGGATTTTGGGGCGGCGATGTTCCTGCATTGCCAACTTTGCCAACAACTCCTGATACAGATACAACATTACCACCAACCGATGGCGGCAATTTTTGGGGAACAACTCCTCTACCAACGCCCGAACCTCCTCCTGCGGACGAAACTCCTCCGTGGTGGGACGATTTGCCCGAACCCGAATTACCCGCTTTTCCACCTATAGACGAGTTGCCTCCGCCAATAACCGAACCAGACGAGCCACCGTCCGAGCCTAATTACCAGATAATTCCGCCGCCCACCACGGACGATGACGAAGAAGAGGAACCAGGTTGGTTTTAACTTTTGAAAAATTGCGTTTGACCAAAAAAAGGGCGGATATTATCCGCCCCTACGCTAAAGGTTGCATTTTATTATCCGCCTGTCGCAAAAACAGGCGGATTACTATTACAAAAGTTTGTTAATAATATGCGGGTCAAGGGCGCGCGCGTTCTTGCGGGTGTGGGCAGCCTGTCCGCCGGCAGGCGGGCGCCCACGGTTTTGAATTTGCTTTTCAAAATTTATAAAAATTATTAAAATTTTTTCTTGCTATATTTAATTTATAGTGGTAATATGGTTAGTGTTACGAGTTATATAGAAGATATGGTGGTGTTTTTATATGAATACTGATACAGAAAATAGTTTTTTGTACAACGCTTATCAAAATATGTTACCCGACTTTGTCGGTGCTTTTGCGACCGAAAAATCTATTAACCACGATGATCCGCAAACGCTTACTATGGGAATTTTACGCCTGTTTACTCATGTTTTAGGAACAACTCAATCATTCTCGAGTATTGCTTTGCTTTGGTTTACTAGCATCGATTACGATAAACGATTGGAAACAGCCAGTTTTCAATCGGAAAATTTTTCGCACCATAATTTTAACCATATATTGGATTTATTTTGTAAACATCTTTTTGACAATCCTATATATGAACCGCAAATTTTTTCCGAAACCGATGTAAAAAATATGTGTGAAAAAAGTTCTACAAAATTAGAAAATATTCCAATTACTACAATAATGATTCCTGTTTGCTTTGCTGATATTATATACGGTTACGTGCTAATTTTTGACCATCAAAATAAATCTGAAATAACGTTGCCCAACGATAAAATTGATTTTCTTTTTAGAATTATGCACATGGCATCTTTGGTTAGACGCATCGAAATTGACGAGGAACGTTTTAATAAATATCTTATGAATGACCAGCAAACAGAACTTCCCAACCGTGCATATCTTTACGAATCGTTGGTAAATTTGTTGCAAATGAGCGAACTTTACGATTTGCGTTTTGCACTGTTGACAATACGAGTCAATGGTCTTAAGCACATAAACAACTCGCTTGGCATAATTACTGGCGATTTGCTACTTAAAGAAGTTGGCGCATTGATAAAAACCGCTATTACTCAACAAAATTTAGAACTAGACTTTATCGTTGGTAGGCTTAACGGCGTGGATTTTGGTGTAATAATAATGTTCCCAATGTCCGAAAGCGGCGAAACAAGCAACGATTTGCACAGTACACGAGAATACGCTATTGTTAAAACTTGTTGCGATGCAATCATCGAAAAAACCAACGACCACGTTGACATAAATAATCACCAGCTGTATTTGTCCGCCAACATTGGAGCAAGCATTTTTCCAATGCACGGCGAAACAGCAGAGGAATTATTGCGAAAAGCCGATTTAGCCAAAGGAACAGCCAAACAAGAGGGCTTTAATTCCTACAAAATTTACGAAAATTTAATGGATAGTGATGCAGAAAATATCTTGTTTTTGAATAATAATTTGCCGATAGCGATAAGCAACAACCAATTTGAACTATTTTATCAGGCACAGGTTGACGTAAAAAGTGGCTATATTGTCGGTGCGGAGGCACTTATCCGTTGGCGGCATCCCGAAAAAGGGTTGATTTTTCCTGGCGATTTTATTCCGTTTGCGGACGACAATAATTACAGCATACAACTGGATTCCATTGTTTTGTCTATGGCTTGCGATCAAATTGATTTGTGGCGACAACAAGGTTTTGACCTAATTGTTAGCGTTAATATTTCTCCCAAGCATTTTGACAACGGGCTTATTTGTGATACGATTCATCGAATGTTGACTGATAAAAATAATGTTTCCGCAGCTAACATAAAAATTGAACTTTTGGAAAGTATTTTGTTGGACGATTTCGATTTTACCGTTAAAGTTATCAACGATTTGCGAAAAATTGGCATAAACGTTGCGTTGGACGATTTTGGCGCAGGCTATTCTTCGCTGGAATATGTCGCAAAATTGCCGATGGATTATCTTAAAATAGACCGTACATTTTTAATGAACTTGGAAAAAAATCCTAGCAATAAAATTATTTTGGAAACAATTATGACGTTATCTCGCGGAATGCACGTAAAAACCATCGCAGAAGGCGTTGAAACCCACGAACATTACGAATTTTTGAAAGTTATAGGTTGCGATATTGCACAAGGTTATTACATCAATAAACCTCTTCCAGTGGGCGAATTTGAACAGCTTTTGAAAAAAAATAAAACTGCTCCGTTTTCGTAAACTTTTATAAAAATGAATTTTATTGACCAAAAAAATATTTTTTATTTTACTTGATTTTTTTTATAAAGTGGAGTATATTTGTAATATAAAAAATAATTTTGGTTTGGAAACGCATTATAGAAGGAGTGGACCCAATCAATGGCAAATAATAATAAAGAGATTATAGAATATGTTTATAATCCAGAAAAAGCACCGGACGACTTCCAAAACATTGCAATATCGATGGAGCCTTTCGGCGAAGAATCCAAAATTTTAATTACAATAACCGCTACAATCGAAATGACCAACAACGACGTTGAAGGCATTTTAGATTATCTGGAAAAAACAATGTTAAAACGCCAAAGACTCTCCATTATTGATGATAGCATTGTGCGTTTAGAAATAAATGGCGTATTGCACGAGGTTGCTTTTGCCGACCGAAAAGTGCAAAATATAATCCCGCTATAAGGAGCAATTATGCCTCAATCTGTCAATCTTGAAATATTAGCTAAAGAATTTGACTTGAATTTATTAACACCAAATGTAACAATAGCCGATAAATTTTTAAGCCATCCCGAAATAAACCGTCCTGCATTGCAATTTGCTGGCTTTTTTGAATACTTTGACTCTGATAGGTTGCAAATTGTCGGCACAGTAGAATACGCCTATTTACAGCGGCTTGAAAGCGATCAGCGTCAAGTAAATTTGCGGAAAATTTTCGCAAGCCACATTCCTTGCATGGTAATGTGCCGCAATTTGCCCCTCGCGCCCGGCATGGATATTTGTGCCAACGATTTTGATATTCCGATATTCTCCACTTCTGAAGATACGACCGATTTTATGGGCGAAGCTGTTCGTTGGTTGCGTACGCAACTTGCACCAAGCACACAGTTGCACGGCGTTTTGTTAGATGTTTACGGCGTTGGCGTGCTTATAATGGGCGACAGCGGAGTCGGCAAAAGTGAAACCGCTCTCGAAATGATAAAACGTGGACATCGTTTTGTTGCTGATGATGCTGTTGTCATAAAGCGCGTATCCCAGGAAACACTTGTAGGTAGCTGTCCGCCGAATATTCAATATTTTTTAGAATTGCGCGGAATAGGCATAATTGACGTGCAACGAATGTACGGCGTTGAATCGGTGCGAGCCACGCAATCGGTTGACCTTGTTATAAAACTGGAAATGTGGGACGATCGCCAAGAATACGACCGCATTGGGCTTACTTACGATTATATGGAAATTTTGGGCAATCGCATAACCTGCCATTCCGTTCCAATTAGACCAGGGCGTAATTTAGCCATTATTTGCGAAGCGGCGGCACTTAATCACAGACAACGCAAAATGGGCTATAATGCCGCAGGTGCTTTAACCGAGCGTATTATGGGCGGTATCGAAGACGGGAAAAGTGAATGATTTTTTGCTTTTTTTGCTAAACATAAAAATGGCTAATCTTGGATAAATTCCACGATTTTGTTATTTTGGACTAAAAAAATGGCGGATATTTGAATATGTTGGATATTATCGAAACATTACAAGGGTTTATCCCAAAAAATAGGCTTTATTTGAACGAACCAATGGCGAACCATACTTCTTTTAAGGTGGGAGGAAACGCCGATATTTTTGTACAACCAATATCTCGTGCCGAAATTGTGCGGATTATTGCTGAATGCCAAAAAATAAATTTTCCCTACCTAGTTTTGGGACACGCAACAAACGTTATTGTACCAGACGAAGGTTTGAGAAAGGTTGTAATTCAGCTGTTTCCACATTTTAGCAATTTTGAGGTTGACGATAGCGAAAATACAGCCAACAAAAAATTGGATACATCTCAAACAACCGCTATTACAGCCGATGCAGGAATGTTATTTGCCGAGTTGTCCAATATTGCAATGAAAAATTCACTTACTGGATTAGAATTTGCCGCTGGAATCCCTGGAACTGTCGGCGGTGCGGTTTGCATGAATGCTGGCGCTTACGAGCATGATATTTCCGAAATATGCACAACGGCGGACGTACTTATGACAAACGGCGAAATAACAACTTTTTCCGCCGAGCAACTAAATTTTGGCTACCGAACAAGTCTTATTCAAACGAATGGCGGAATCGTTTTGTCGGCAAAATTTTTGCTGAAAAGTGGCGAAAAATCGGCAATAAAAGCCACAATGTTAGAACTAAATCGCCGTCGAAACGCATCGCAACCGATAGAATTTCCCAGTGCTGGCAGCATTTTTAAGCGACCAGCGGGACATTTTGCAGGAAAGTTAATATCTGATAGCGGACTAAAAGGCGTAACAATAGGCGGTGCTTGCGTTTCGGAAAAACACGCAGGTTTTATAATAAACAAAGGCAACGCAACCGCCCAAAATATCACCGATTTAATGCAACACGTTCAAACGGTGGTTGAAAATAACTATGGCGTAAAGTTAGAGCCGGAGGTAAAAATATTATGCAATTTGTGATTGTAACAGGAATGTCGGGAGCTGGCAAAAGTACGCTGCTAAACATTTTTGAGGATTTGGGATATTATTGTGTTGACAATTTGCCGCCCAAATTGATAAATAATTTGGCAGATTTTTGCCTGGAAGGTGGCTCTGGGATTGACAAAGTTGCGTTGGGCATTGATATAAGAGGCGGCAAACGTTTCAGCGACCTTTTCGATGGGCTAGATTCGCTACAAGCACGGCGATTGCCTTATACAATTCTGTTTTTGGAATCTACCGACAGCAAGCTAATGAACCGTTACAAGGAAACGCGGCGCAATCATCCATTAAATGCGTCCATCACCGAGGGAATAGCCGAAGAACGCCTATTATTAGAGCCGATTAAGCAAAAGGCAACTTATATAATTGACACAAGCCTTTTGCTAGTGCGACATTTGCGCGAAAAAATTATCGAAGTTTATTGCAATAGCAAGGATTTCGATTTAATGGTTTACATACAATCTTTTGGCTTTAAGTACGGATTACCGCAACTGTCCGATCTAGTTTTTGATGTGCGATTTTTGCCAAATCCATTTTATATACACGAGTTCAAAACGAAAACTGGGCTTGACGAGCCTGTTCGTGCCTTTGTAATGGAGGGCGATGTTAGCAAAAAATTTTTGCAAGATTTACTTGATATGCTAAATTTTTTGATTCCGCAATATACAAAAGAGGGCAAAAACCAGTTGGTAATATCAGTTGGCTGCACAGGAGGAAAACATCGCTCGGTTACAGTTGCACGCGAACTGCATGACGGATTAGCCGCAGCAGGGCATTCTGTAATTATAAATCATCGAGATATTACAATTTAGTTGACAAAAATTATTGAAAATTGGCAACACAAAAAACGGGCGGATAATATCCGCCCCTACAAAACGCAAACCGTAGGGGCGGATATTA
>WRKG01000219.1 GCA_009778185.1 Bacillota bacterium | reverse complement strand
TTGGCGGCACAGATTTATCTGGCGGAGAATGGCAGAAAATAGCCATTGCAAGGGCATATTATCGCAACCGAGATTTCATAATATTGGACGAACCGACGAGCAATCTCGATCCATTGGCAGAAACAGAGGTTTTTCAGCAATACATGGATATGTCGGCTGGAAAAACGGTAATCACGGTAACGCACAGAATCAGCGTTGCATCGCTGGCGGATAGAGTTGTCGTTTTCAAGGACGGCAATATTGTTGAAGACGGCACGCATGACGATTTGTTGCAGAATGGTGGCGAATATGCTCGACTGTACGAAACGCAAGCGGAGTTTTATGATAGGTAGAGGAAAAGCTATACAAAAAATTGACGACGTTGCAACCGCCAATTTTTCGTTTGGATAATGTCTAATTTACCAAACATTTTGAAAAATTAAGTTGTTTTTACGACAAAAAAGATATTTTCAAGATATTTTTGGCAGAACAACCACATTGCACTAAACAAAGTTAAAAAACAAGCCTAAAGAAGGCAAAATTACGCAAAATCCAAAAGAAAACCCATAATTTCAAGCACCGTATATCGATATCGAGGAGTTGCTAGAAATCAAAACAAGCAAACGCAATCGTGCAAGCGTGGTATTTTGGAGCGTTGAGCGGAATCCTTTGATTAAAATTGCTCCTTAATTTTTGGATTGTGGCATCCAGTAATACGCCATATAATTGTTATCTAAGAAATCTGTGAAATTGTAAATTCCATTATGTAACCTGTGAACTATTTCGGCATTTGTGGCTCTCCAAGCAACATGATTGATTTCCAAAAATCTAAACTCTGCTTGTGAGTAAAGCCTGTTTAATCGGAAAACGCCTTCTAATGAGTGGCTTTCCCAACCTTGCTCTTCGTTCTCCATATCGTCTGGAGTCAAATCTTTTTCTTCAGGTTCTTCTCCAGGTGTTCCAGGTCCATCTTCTGCAGATGTCCAATCGGCGGCATCTTCGGGAAGTTCTTCTAAATCTTCTCTTCCTCCGCCCCAACGTCTGCCCTCATCTTCTTCCAATGTTCCCTCGACTGTATCTCCTCGACACGTTACAGGGCAATAATCAGACTCTACCCACCATGCCGAAAATTGATACTTTCGTCTGTGCCAAGTATAATCTACATCAAAAGCACCCTCTCTTGCACCTAAATTAACGTAGAGAAATTCGGTTTCTGGCATTCCAGCTAAAGCAGAAAATACTTCGTTTTGCCGTGTTAAATTAATTTCGTCTGTTGTGTCGCTTTCTCCCCAGTTGTTGAAACCGTCTGTTGCCATGTGGGTTTCTCCAAAAGCGAAAACTATGTTGTGCCAGGCTATTGGTTCGTCGTCCTCGTCTACTAAACCTACTTCCTCAAGTTATTCTTCGTAATCTTCTCGTTTTTCAAAATCTGGGTCGGTGCATTCGCCTTTTTCTTCAGCCTCTAATTCCGCTATTAACGCCAACATTTCTTCCAAACCTTTATCGTACAACATCATTAAAACTATTTCTTCTGTTTCTGGTGTTTCTTCTGGAGTACAAAATCCTAAAGTTTCTTCCAAACTGTCTAACGTAGGCAAATCTGGAAATGGAAAATCGCTCCACATGACTGTTATCGTTTCCTCATAATCCGTTATACATTCTAATATTTCTTCATCAAGTTCGCTTGCCCCCTCAAATTCTTCGTCTATTTGAATGGGTTCGAAAGTTACGTTTGGGTTTGTCGGAGATGTTGCTGTGATTTCTCCATCGCTTAATGTTAACTCTATCACTGGTTCGGGTTTATCTGGTATACATTGTGGAAATACTGTAAAGGTAAATTCTATTGTTTGTTCTTCAAAATCATCTGTAGTATCTGTTCCGGGACAATTTATCCAAATATTTTGCGTACCAGCTTGAGTTGGAACAAATGCACCATTAGGTATCATAACATCCATAGTAATTCGGAATGTCATTGACAAAGGCTTACAATAATCTTTTGGCGGTGCAAAATATAAAATAATCCCTTCACTAAACATATTAAGCATCTCTTCTTCAGAAAAACCGCTATCTGCACCTCCACCAAAACTTCTACCAAATTCGCCAACAAAAACAGAACCATTGACAATAATACCTTCAGGAGGTCTAGGTTCATTAAATATGATTTCATATCTAAGATTAGTCCCCCATTGTTGAGGGAAAAATGGTTCAGAAATATATCCAAATAGAGGATCGCCGTGGTTGGGAGCAGATAATGTTTGTGTTTGTCCGTCTGCTAACGACCTACCTAAAGTTGGTATTATTGAAGTAGCTGCTATTGAGTTCCACAGCATAGCTTCCAGCCTTAGAAAAGCTGCCATATCTCTGACATCTTCTCTATAGATTCTAACGTTTTCTTCCGTATGTTCGAAAAACTGAATATCTTCGTAGAAGTATTCAGGCAAATCCATAAACTGATTACCTATTATGTGTTGAGTTGGGATTGGATATCGGTCCATGGCAACCCTAAGCAAGGTTTTTTGTTCTTCTGTCAACATATTTGGAGCACTTGCGTGCCTTGCCACTATCATTGCTGCACTTCCTGTATTGGTGTTACTCATTATATAATTGATAGCTGCCACGCTTAAATCTCCAAAAGAGCCTTCATTGTCAAAAGCGACTGTTAATGTAGTGCCTGTATCGGGAAAATGGGGTTCACTCGGCTGAATGCAAAAAATATCACATATCGTTCCGTCCTCTAACTGTGCCCTTCCTGTTGAAAATCGCCAAGGGTCTGTAGTGGTTACATTAGAATAATCCGCCACATTCAGCATAGTTTGGCTTATTATTGTGAATGTAGTAGGACCAGATAATCGTGCCTGTCGTTCGTCTAACGCTTCTCTTTGCATACTTTCTAAAACTGGCAAAACTTCTTTGAGTTCGCTTTCCATGTACCCGCCAACATACAGATCTCCGTCAGCGGTTATCCAAACTGTACCACCCTCTGGCAACCTCACATATGGTTGCTCTGCGTACAATTCAAAATCTACACCTGGAATACGGTGGTTTGGTAACAACCATGCAAATTCATCTTCTTCCTCTTCAATGTCTGTGTCAAATATTTCCGATTGTATAATTTGCGTTGTATGCTGTAATTGATTTCGATTACGCCCCCCCACAGTATATGCCGTATCGTATGTTTGCCATTGTGGCGGGGATAAATCAGATTCATATGCAAATACTTCTGTTTGATTGTTAAAGCTAATGTTTGTTAATAACATAATTGCAACCAATACCACAGCTATAACTTGTTTTACTTTCACATATTTCATAAAAACTACCTACCTTCTTTTTAATATTATTTGTCAATGATTTATGGGATAAAAATAACTGATAAAGTATATAATTACTTTATCAGTTATTTTTCATTTTGTTATAAACATTTTGTTATCTCCCAAACAGTGTATAGTTAAATGTGCCGTGAGATATCCCTGTTAGATTAATTGAACGAAATGAACCTACACCCAAAGTTCTAGTATTCGGGTCTAATATAGCCGCACGATGACCTGGACTGCCCATCCAGCTATTCACAGCGTCTTTGGGCGTGGGTCTAGTATTTGTAATGCTACTAATGCTGTTACCTCCAAAAATTCTTGCTATTTCATGACTTGCTGCTCTCATACCACTTGGTGCATGAGTTCCCTGTTCTCCATTTGCGTAAGGACCCATATTATGTCCACTTTCCAAATCTAGTTGTGCTAACTGTTGTGTATAAAATCTTGCTGCCATACCTAAATTATCGTCCCACACTAATTGTCGCAAGCCATGCTCTGCTCGTATTTCATTGATTAGTCGCATAACCTCTTTTTCGTTTTCCGTAGGTCCATCAAACTCTTCATACTCTTCCACCCAAGCTAAACGTTCTTGTTCGGTCAAACGTCTGTTAGGCAACTGGGTGAAAAAATCATTCCAACGCAACACTTCATAGTATGTATCAAAATCTAAGGTAGCAGTATACCACCCATTTCCTCGCCTTACTTCTGGGACACCAAAAGAAGGTTGACTAATACGATGTATAAATGTGTCTAAGTCAACTATTTCGTCATTAATAGTGAGAGTTGCAGTATAGTTGATAGGTAGACTTTCTCTCAATTCCTGTTCTGTAATTTCTCCTCTTATAAAATCTAGGAAATAATCACGAAAAAGAATACCTGTGGGAGCAACACTTTGACTTGACGGTTCTGACCTATTCCGTAGGCTTTCTCTACGTCTTTCCAAATCGGCAACTTCGTCTGGAGACATAAATCTTGCAGACATCGTTGTTGGCAGCATTGCTAGTATAATAACAAATGCCAGTAATTTTGTTATTTTTGCTTTCATTTCGGTTCCTCCTTATTTTTAGTTTGGGGCAGATACATATTTTTAACCTGCCCCTCCGTTTTATTATTTACTTCTGTGGGGGCAATCTTGTTGTGCCTTTTTGTCGTTATCTCTTTCGTTATAATTGCCCGAGGGGCAAGTAGCACATTTAGTTCCTTTGTATACCTCTGTTTTAGGACGGTAGGGGCTGGAACATTTGTAACCGAAAGTTGTCCCAGTTTCATTACCCAAAAGATATTTGCAATGAGCCGCCATATATTTCCCACCTCTCTTGTGTATTTGGTCGATATTGCTGACCATTAAATAAATTATACACGCTGTCGAGGAAAAAATCAATGTACAATTATGACAAATTTTTGCAGATGTTTTGATTTCTTTTTGTGTAAGTTTACCTGTTAAGTTTTTTGGTTTGTGTCGATATAATTCTGTGTATAGAAAAATAACTAGCCGTATACTATACGGCTAGTTTAGAAAGGAATGATACAATGTTACAATGTCTACGAGACAACCTGTTCAAAATTTTCGTCTTGGCTTGGATAGTCTCCTTTGTGGCTTTACTGGGCGACGTTCTTATGCCTAACGTCTGGTTTCTGACTTATATAACACTCGTCTTCGCCTTCATCGCTTTAATTCTTTGCCTGATTATCACTTTTTCGGACGTTAGAGCCTAGTTAAGCCAAAGTAAAACCTAGCAGTTGGAACTGCTTTTCCTGCTACTTTCCTCTCATTTTCTCATTGGGAAAATAGAGCATTCATTCAATACATTCTCACTGAATCATTTTGATAAATACGCTAATGGTTTGATTCGCTTGGAATAAACTTATAAAAATATTTGCTTTTTTCAAAAAGCCGCAGTATAATTTTATCATGCTCTATAAAATTAACAAAAGTGTGCAAAAAAGTCATAGCAAGCGGAATTTTACAACATATAAAATGAGAAATCTACTTTGTATTGCGAGGAGAAAAAATGACCAAAAAATTTACAAAAAATTTTATTTTTTTAGCAATTTTGCATATTTTAGGATTTTTTTTAATTTTAACAATATCTAGTTGTATGCCGCGCCACGATTGGCCGCCAGCTGGCGTTTATCGAAGCGAATTTCCTCCGATTACGCTATATCTTAATCCTGCATATCAAAATCCGTTTGTCAGCGAATCCATTTTTTTGGCAACATATACAGTTGACGAAGAGAGCCACAAAATTTTGGTAAATTTTCTTCCTGGCGGTGCTGAACCAGCGTTTCAAATTGTTACATTGGATTGTTTTTTTGCACCTGGAACATCAAATAATACCCAACTTTGGGGCGGAATATACACGGTCGAGGACGATATTCTCAATTTTATTTCCGGCAGAGGACACGATTTAAGTATTTTTGGCGTATCTGAAACGCCTGGAACAATATTTTTTCAAAAAACTGAAGAATACGAGCCGATAAATCCAATGGATTGGTTTCCAGAATTTGAGCAATATACGGGCGTTTGGCAAAGCGAGGATTCTAGTCTAATTTTGTATTTGGAAACAGCTTATCAATCGCCAATAAGTCCGCATTTTTTGGGAATATATCGCACCGAGCAAAGAGAGCGAAAAGTGTTTACACACATCACTTTTCATCACACGGGCGAGCGAAATCTACATATGCAGCTATATGATGTTTCTGTGCTAAATGTGAACAAAACCATGGGAGAACGGGATAGTTGGTTTCTTCCAACGCCGCGGCAAGTGGTACAATGGCGACCTGTGTTGCCTAATCGGTTTATCCGCCTAGAGGACGGCAAATTGTACTATGAGCATATTCTTTTTAGGGATGGAGTTGAAGATTTGCGAGATACGATAATTTTGCATAGATTGCATGAATATGATAGGATAAATCCGCAGAATTGGATTTTGGAAGATTGATAAAAACTCAAAAAAAGCAAAGGCAAAGTTAGCAAACCAACTTTGCCTTTATTCCGCCAAATTATCCCACTGGAACTAACAATCTAAAGCTATTCAGCACAAAATAATGCAAGCGGTTCATTTCTAAAAAAGTATCAACGGAAATATCTGAAATATCGGTTGGCAACTCGTCAAAAGTCGGCAAAATATCCTTTATAAGGCTGTGGTCAATCTGCACGGCGTAAGTGTTTTCGTCATCTTGAGCCAAAAAATATCTTCTAAATGTGTCGCTTTGTCCTGCTCGCTCGATTAGGCAAGCGTTGCCCATTGCTAAAACGGCGGTTCTGTAATTGGAAATAACCTCAAATTGCCAAGGCACATTTCCTATTGGCAAGCCGTTTTCAGAGGAATTTCTGTCAACGACCAGCGAAGATGCAACGGACATCGTAAATTGATTTTCCAGTCCGCTAACATAGTAAAAATTTTCCCAAACTTTCGGAATCGCAAACGAAAATCCCAAATCGGGAAAATAATAGCGATTTAGCAACTCTTCTGGGAGCGTTGCCTGTTCGGGATATTGCCAATTTTCGCAAATTGGGCAAATCTCCAGTTCCACGATTGCACCGCGCTGTAGCGTAAAATTGGTGTTTTGCGGCGGTTCGCCTGCGTTTGTGATTACTCGGTGGTTAATTTCAACATCGTCAACCACGATTGCGAATGTTTCCCTGGCGGGCGTATCTTCCGCATAGCTAGGCGTATTTATAAAGATAAGCAAAGCCACCGAAACCGCCATTAAGCAGAAGATTGTCAAAAATATTCTCGTTTTCATATGCAAGCCCTCCTAAATGGAGCATTGTTCATACAGTAGTAAAAAACAATTAGGGGTTGATGGTCGCAAAAGTACATTTGTCAAGCAGTGTTTCATTGAAAGCTGTCGGCATTTAGTTAAAAGATTATTTTATCGAAAATTACTATTAAGTTAGCTAGAAGATTGTTTTAGCGACAACCGTCAGCAGTTTATTCGAAAAATTGTTTCATGAAAAGTATTTATTATATCAATACTACCAAGGGCGAGAGTGCAAATCAGTAGCTCTCATCCAACCCGTGAAAACTTGCATAGTGTCTATCGTAGACATCCGACGGAAAATTACACCGTTGTTATTTATTGGGGATCCCACTTCAACTAAGTTTACTCCAGCGGGAATCGTTGCAAATACTATTAGGTCAACGGGGCCCAAAAACATATGAGCCTCTCTTATCGTAACCCAGGGTGCTCCAAAAGCTGGTGCAATTTCTGTATAGTCAACATTTTCGATTGCAACAACAGGTTGTGTTTCGGCTGCAAAAACAGATTGTGGTACTGCTGCTATGGCGAAAGTTAAAGTCAAAAGGCAAGCCATTACAATTTTGGTGATTTTTGTTTTTTTCATAGGATAATCCTCCTCTAAAATAGAGCCAACCCAATTTTAAGATATAATTAGGCACTATGCGACTCGAGACCATGACTAGTTACGTTAAACTAGCCAACCTACACTAATTTCCTAGAGCAACCCTCTAAAGCAATCCCCTGAATTGTTTATTAAAAACATTATATAACATAAAAAAACAAATTGCAAATTTTTTGAAAAAATTTTTTTCTTGACAAATAAAAATTTTTGTGATACGCCTAACATATTGGTAGAATTTTAATTTTAATTTTTGTAATAAAGAATAGAATAAACTGTAAAAATTTTTGCTTTTTTCGGCGATTTTCAGTATAATTTTATCATGCTTGCAAAAATCAAGCAAGCGAAATTTTATGATAGGTAGGAAATTTATGATAATTTTAGCATCTGAATCGCCGCGCAGGCGAGAATTACTGAAAATGGCGGGCTTTTCCTTTGAGATTTTGCCAGCCAACATCGACGAGGATTCCGAGGAAACCAACGAACCTGCCGAACTTGTCAAAATTTTATCCCAAAAAAAGGCGTTATTTGTGCGTGATAATTTGAGTTCGCAAAACGCTAATTTATGGGATTTATCGGCAAATGTAGAGAATCCCATAATAATCGGCGCAGATACAACCGTCCACATAAACGGCGAAATTTTGGGCAAACCAAAGGATAAACAATCGGCGTTTGAAATGCTAGCGAAGTTGCAGGGCAATAAACACACGGTTCACACAGGAGTAACGGTCGTAAAAGGGGAATATATCAACACTTTCGCAGAAACGACAAATGTCTTTATGGCGAAATTATCCGAGCGGCAAATTTGGGATTACATAGCAACTGGCGAACCCTTTGATAAAGCGGGTTCGTACGCAATCCAAGATAAAGGTGCATTGCTAATCGAACGCATCGAGGGCGATTTTTATACGGTTGTTGGTTTGCCGTTGTGTCGGTTGGGGCAAATTTTGGCGGAATTGTAGGCTTTTTCGCAAAACATTGACAAATTGACAAATACAAATTTTTGTGATACAATTCAAAATGGATTTTTAGAAAGGAGTTTATTATGAGTTATTACCCAGAAATGGCAGTTACAGGGCGGCACAGATTTTTGACAAGCAAATTTTTCAACAAACTTTTTTCGTTGCTCCCAAAATCCTATGTAAGCAAAGAGGATTTAGATTTGGTATATTATGGCAAATTAAACGAATACAACGCAACATTAGTGGATATATCCACCATTGAAAATGTGCAAAAATTTCTTTCAGAAAGTATTTACCAACTACGGACGGTTCAACCAGATTTAACAGTTTTTCAAAAACAGCCGTACATTGAAAATTTCAACCAAACAAAAACGGCTGGTCGTCCAGATTTAGTGGTAGAAATATGGTCAGATGGCAACAGCAAAGAGCAGCGAGCCGAAAAATTCAGCCTATACGCATCCTCGCCAGTAACGGAGCATTGGTACATTGACCAGCACGACAACGAAGTAAAACGCTTTTTAGGCGAAAAAGAATTGCCCGCCATATTTTTGGGCGAAATTGCCACCACAAACGGCGGCGTAACCATAGATTTAACAGATTTAGCTATCTAATAGGAGGAAACAACATGAAAAAATTAACAAAAGTATCAATTTTGGCGATTGCAGTTGCGGCGGTTTTGCTGATTCAAACGGCAGTGCTTGCCTTTGACCGCAACAATGCAACCATTGTAGCAATCGAAGAAAACGGAACAACAGCATTTTTATCGGACGAAGATGCGGAATATTTGCAAAACGGCGGCGACATCGAAACCGTGATGAACAGCGAAAACACCGTAATTTTAACGGACGAAACCGCCCAATCTTTCATGGACGACTGGCGAGCAGGTCGCAATGACGAATTTGCACAGCAGTTGTCCACCATGGAAACGTTCATTGTTTCGCCAGAAGTGCCAGCACATATAGTTGACGGCTTGCGGCAGTTTATCGCCGACAGAAACATTGATGTCGAGTTGGTAATCGGCGAAGTTGGCGGAGAATTTGAATTTGGCACACAAGATGCTCCAACAACTTTTGCGGAAGAACCAACCGAACGAGACGAATTTACCCTACAATACGCACAATTCGGCACGGAAACCATTCTCGTAAATCCGCAAAATCCGAACGCCGACAATATTTTGGCAGAATTTATAGCGGAAAACACAGGCGAAACCCTTGAAAATGCTCAACTTCAGCTTGAAGATTGGCGAGAAAGACACGAAAGATTATTTTCAGAAGAAGTTTCAACAATGGAAACATTCACAATTTCGCCAGAAGTGCCAGCCTCAATAGTTGAAGGTTTGCGGCAGTTTTTCGCCGACAACAACCTTGACATTGAAATAATAATCGGCGAACCTGGCGGAGAATTTGACTTTGGGCAAAGTTACGCAACAGAGCCGTCCGACAACCTAGCAATCAGAATAATAGAGCAATCTGGAACATGGAGCGACACAATCGACCAACTAATACCGCAAATGTCGCCGCAAGCGGTTGACAAAATTGTCTTCATTTATTTGGATAGGCAACTTTTCCCAGGGATAACGCCGCCAGCCGCCGCACGACAAGTGCAATCTCGCATAGAAACCGCTCTTCGCTACATGACGGCGGACGGACGGCAAACGGCAGAAAATAGATTGGCAACATTTATCAATCCTACGTCAACCGAGATAAATCCGCCAGCCGAAACAGGTTTACTGTTGACAAATTTATTTTCGCCACAATTTGGACAACACGCCAGTTTTGCCACAATTATTGACGAACAGCGAATTTACAGCCACGAATACACCAACGGCAACAACAAAATATTAGACGAACTTTTCGCAAACGGTGCAGAATACGTTGACATTTGGATTATGCAATCTCGTGAACTGGCAAACGCCGAAAACACGGTTTTTTCGTCTGTTTCGCCTAACGAACGTGCTGTTCCTCCTAACGAACGCTCCCTTTTTAGAGAATATCGTCCGTCCAATTTGGGAGAACAAACCGCTTGTCAACCAGGCGCGCATATTGGCGAAATCCGCTTTAATTCCGAAGTGGACAAAATTGTGCTGAATGATTCTACAAATCCTGCGATTGCCGATATTGCCGTTTTGCAGGCAACTCGAACTGGCGTTTGCTCGGTTTCTGGCACGATTATTACCGAAACTGGTTCGGTTCCGTTTTTTGTAGATTGATGAAAATTGTGTTTTTGAAAATATTGCTTTTTCTGAAAATGTAGGGGCGAACGTCTCCGTTCGCCCATTTGGCTAGGTGCAACTTTGAAAATGTCGCCATAACTGGGAAGTGGAAGTGATGTAAACATGAACCGTAGAGAAACAAATGCAAAGCCATTTGAACATTTACCTGTACCTATGCAGGTGCGGTATGTCAAACGCATTGCCAGAAAATATAACATTGACCTTACGGGGCTTAGAATTAGGATTGATAGAAACCCTTACAACATAAATCTTGACATTACTGGTGTGGCTAATCCCAGTAGAATAGGCGAAATAATATTGGAACCTAACGCCTTTAGAAGTGGAGAAGAACTAGCACGAACGCTATTCCATGAAAAAATACACATCGAGCAATTTAGACGATATGGCGGTGAATATGTGCAAAATAATCATGCACATTTTGAAAGAGAGGCGTATGCTGCCGAAACAGCAAGATTTGGAGAAAGGTGGTAATTATGGCTAAAAAACAGCAAGTATATCAAAAGTGGTTCGCAACTTATCAACACATAGCCAAATACGGCAATCCTGGAGTTTGTCCGTTTTGTGAAAGTGCAGATACGGATTATTTTGTGATGTTTATATCTGGAAACGATGGCTTTATGGAAGTGTTTTGCAACGAATGTAGAAAAGCACACAGCGTAACTACTCGCCAAATGCCAAAAGATAAGTACAATGTTTTTACGGAAGATGACTACAATTCCTATAGAAAAAGGCGAAATGCTGGCTTGCGATTAAGTCCAACCGAACCGCAAAGCACCAACTTTACAGAGCAACTCCAACCAATGCCGCAAGCTGTAAATGCTTAAAAGCAAATACCGAACCCAAACATTGCATTAGGCAAAATCTGGACTATGAGCCTAATTGTTCGTATTGTTATGGAAGAAAATGCTGATTGGCGTTGAATTTTCCCTAATAAGGCGGTTGAAATAATGAACCCACAAATAAAATCCAAAATAAAAAAATTTCTGCTAATATCTTTTGTAACTTTTGCGATGTTCGCATTTTTCGTGTTAATTGTGGATTCGTTGCAATTTTATTTGCGTACAACTGGGATTACCGTGGTTGACATACAAGCCACGGAAACCGAGATTGACGACTTTTTGTCAACATTAAATGTGCCGCAATCCACTTTGCAAGCCGCCGACTTTCATGAAAAATTCGCAATTTACGCCGCTTTGCAGGAATATCCCAATGCAACTTTTGTGTTCTCCACGCTGGAACAACGAACAGGCACGGTTACTATGCTTGATGCAGCAGATTGGGAAATTTTGCAATGCGAAAATGTGCGAACAGTAAATTTTGAGCAAATCAGCCAAGTTGGCGGCATTTCCGAGGAAGATTTATCGTTTTCGTTAATGATATTTTCCTTGAACGACCAATTTAACCGATTTGCGTTTTTTCCGACTTTTACGTGGCACAAAAACGCCAACATTACCAACGATGTTTTCGGCTTTACTTTGGATAACTCGTGGCGGCGCGACGCTGGAAACGCCAACATTACAGTAACAGGCAATTTCGGCAACTCTACCCAAACTTTGCGTTTTCACAATGGCTTTAGTTTTGGAGCAGAACTCGGCACGGCGTACAGGCTGGACGGCGTACGTGGTACGCAATTTCAAGGAACAGCCGCTCTTTTCGCAAGCCCTGCAGAAACCGCCGAAACCGCCAACCGCCGCATAATGCTATCTTACGCCCACGATAATTCTTTTTTCAATAATAGGCAAATTCCTTTGGAAATGTCTAACGTGTTTTTTGTTTCGCAATCGCGCGTTGCCAATGCTCAAAAACTTTTGGAATGGTAGAAATTTATGTTGATAATAGCCACAATCCTTTGCACAGGCGGATTTATTTACGCCACAAAATTTTTTTCCCCAATAAACGCAACCGATATAACGAACAAACTGGTTGACGATTATCTCGACCACGAAGAGAAAGCCGAAATAAACGCCGTTGCGTTGGCACGATTTGTGGGCTGCTCGATTATCGTTAAACTTATTTGCTTGCTAATTTTTGCCGCCGCCTTGGATTTTCGGTTGCGGTGGTTGGCGGTTTTATCGACGGCGGCTTTTGTGGCTGTTGGATTGCTTTACTTTTGGTATATACGAGAGTTTGTTATATTTGGCAAACATTTTCGGAAGAAATTGGATAAATCCTAAAAATTCTGCAAATCCCAAAAAATTGTCGGTTTCAAAAAATCCCAAGAAAATCCCAATCCCCAAAAATCCCCAAAACAAGATAGGCAAGGTTGAAAACTCAACCCTGCCCTAATATCTTCCAAACTTCTTGACAACTACTAAAAGTCGCCTGTTGTAATTTCCCAATTTCCCAATTCACAATTTTATTGCCAATCTAACTGCACCCAGTCGTGCAACCGCAATCCAAGCAAACCTTGCAAGTACCATTTTTAACAAGCCGATTGCTCTTGCAATCTGGACAAACTTCGCCATAAATAAAATCCTCGGCGTTGTAATCCTTGCTTAGCACCGTTTTGCGATATTCGTCTGGCGTTAGCACTATCTCTTCGTAATCGTCTGGTTTTACTTGACAATTTGTGTAATCTTTCAATTCAATGTCAATTATCTTGCTGATTAAATCGGATATGGAATCCACGTGCTTTATATACGGATGAT
>WRKG01000218.1 GCA_009778185.1 Bacillota bacterium | reverse complement strand
AAGCCATAACGGGCGGATAATATCCGCCCCTACGTTAATGTTATTGCCAAATTGTGATTTATTACCAAATTATGATTTAGTTGAATAGCCGCGTAATTTTATGCTATAATTATATTGAAACACAACTAAAAAGGGGGAATATTTATGCAAAAAATAAACATTGGTTTGTTGGGCTACAAATTTATGGGCAAGGCGCATTCTAATGCGTACAGCAAATTGGGAATGTTTTTTGATTTGGATGCAGAATTGGTAAAAAAAGCGGTATTTGGCAGGGACGAAAATTGGGTATCTGCCGCCGCAAAAAAATTTGGCTGGGAATCGTATGAAACGAACTGGGAAAAATTTGTCAGCCGTTCCGATTTGGACATAATCGACATAACCGCACCGAGCAATTTTCACAAAGAAGCCGCCATTGCAGCCGCCGAAAACGGCAAACACGTATTTTGCGAAAAGCCGCTTGCTCTCAATACAAAAGATGCAAAAGAAATTTTAGAGGTTGCCAAAAAGCACAATATAAAACATCAAGTTGGCTTTAATTACCGATTTGCGCCCGCAATACGGTTGGCAAAAAAAATTATCGATGACGGCAAAATAGGTCAAATTTACCATTTTAGAGGAAACTATTTGCAAGATTTTATTATCGATCCCAATTTTCCGCTAGTTTGGCGATTAGATAAAGCCGTTGCGGGTTCTGGCTCGCACGGCGATTTGGGAGCTCATGTAATCGATTTGGCGCGTTATTTGGTCGGCGATTTTTCCAAAGTAATGGGAATGCAAAAAACCTTTATAAAAGAGCGTCCTATCGTGGAAAAAATGACAGGATTAAGCGGTAGCGCCTCTGAAAATGCAAGTTATGGCAAAGTAACGGTTGACGATGCAACTATTTTTATGTCCGAGTTTGAAAACGGTGCGCTTGGCGTTTTTGAAGCAACACGTTTTTCCGCAGGACATAAAAATGATTTATCCTTTGAAATAAACGGCAGCAAGGGCAGTTTGCGGTTCGATTTGCTACGCATAAACGAACTAGAATATTTTTCTCGTGATGATGACCCCGAATTGCAGGGCTTTAGAAACATTCAAGTAACGCAAGATATGCACCCATACGCCGCAAATTGGTGGCCAGCAGGTCATGTTATTGGCTACGAACATACTTTTGTACACGAGTTTTACGAATTTTTTAACACAATTATTCACGATAAACCCACTAGCCCAGATTTTTACGATGGCATGAAATGTTGCCAAGTGTTAGAGGCTGTCGAAAAATCGGTTGAAAATGGCGGATTTGTTGCGGTTAGTGAAATTTAAGGGCGGATATATTTGACCAACTTCAAAACCTTGGGGCGCCCGCCTGCCGGCGGGCAGGCTGCAGGCTACCCCAAACCCCGCAAGGACGCGCGCGCCCTTGACCCGCATTATTTGTTAATTTGAATTGCTATATATCTTTCGTTATTTAATATAGATACATTTCCCAAAAAATAAAGCCCACCAAATTTCGGTGGGCAAATTGTATTGCTACAACAACTTTAATCTACTGAACCTCGTAAGCCTTTAGTTGGGGCAAAATTCTGTCCGCAACTTCGTTATCGTGAATTTGTAGCGTTAAGGTCTTACTTAAATCTAAACTAAAAATTCCCATAATGGATTTAGCATCCACTACATATCTACCAGAAGACAAGTCAAAGTCCCCATCACAAATAGAAACTACGTTTACAAAACCTTTTACTTTGTCTATGGTATCTAAATACACTTTTATTGATTTCAAAACAAG
The DNA here is from genome assembly GCA_009778185.1 of Bacillota bacterium. Classification (GTDB taxonomy): domain Bacteria; phylum Bacillota; class Clostridia; order Lachnospirales; family WQUN01; genus WRKG01. Next base: position 11,285 of record WRKG01000218.1, on the reverse strand, counting down.
CACTCTCCTTTCGTACAACTAAAATTCGATTTGAATATAGTATATAGTTAAAATTGGATTGTGTCAAGGTTTTGTAAAAAATTATTTCACATATTTTTGTCAACCAAAAGTTGAGTTTGTTGTGAATATCAATAGATTGTAGCCTATTTTTGTTGTGATTTTTGGATATTGTTATATTAAGGCGTAAAAAAATCGGGTTTATAGTAAAACAAATTGACAAAAATGTCGGGCGGATAATACCTGCCCGTTTTTTATTGCAATATTTCTACAACACAGGATAATCTAAACAAGCCGTGTCAACAAATCATTGGGAATCTCCACCAATTTGTCGTCCGCCAATTTTATATAATTTCCGCCAGCTTCTCGTATTCGACTCTCTTTTGCAAATTCGGTTGTATTGTCGGCGGCTTGGGATTTTGCCATAACGCTGTCAACTATATTCCCCTCGGAATCAGCCACTACGTAATCAATTTGTTTTGCCTCGTACGTAACTGGATCTCGTACAATATTGCCGTTTTCATTCAGCAAATACGCATTTTGCTGGGTTTGATAACCTTCCGTTTCGGGATATTCCTCTTTTAAGTTGTTTTCTACTTCGGCTTTATGCACGGAATCAGTTTCGGTTTCGTCAACTTCGTTTGAGGTTTCGTTTGTTTCATTGGATTCGCCTGTTTCGTCTGTTTCCTCATTTTCGCCAAGTTCGCCTGTTTCGTCTATTATGCCAATGTCGCCTGTTTCAAGCATTTCTTCGTTATCGCCAATCATTTCCGTTACTTTGTCAATCAGTGATTTTATCCATTCTTTGTCTTCTTCGGATAAATTATCCCAAGTTTCAAGCACTTCTTTTGCTTTTTCTAGCAAAACTTCGAAAATAGTTTTGTCATCGTCGAAAATTTCCCATTTGATGTCTTCCCAATTTTCCGCCATATCTTCTATCGTTTCCAAAAAATTTTTCCCATATTCAGGAAACTCTTCGATTACAATTTCGTCTAACATTTTGCGTAACGTATCAAAATCTTGGTTGGCAGCAAATTTTTCAAAAGTCGTCATTATTTTTGGAACAACTTCTTTTAACATAGTTGGAGCTAATTTTACCAAGGCTTGCAAACCCGTGTATATTGCCGCTATCGGTAGTGCCATTATTGCATTCCCCTTTCGGTTTTCCATTTTTCGTAAGTTTCTTTACGTTCTTTTTCGTTCTTTTTTTGCAGGCTAAAATCCAGCATAAGACAATTTGCCAATTCGGCGATTGTTTTTTCGGAAAAGCCTGGCAATTTCCGATTTATTTGTTCGGTTAATTTTTCGGCAATTTCGGATATATTTTTGTTGGCGTTTATTGCAATTTCGTGGGTTGCTTTCCGCAATTCTGCCGATTCGGTTAAATATTGTGCCAACTTTGGAAAATTGTCGGCTTCCCAAATGGAAATATGGGGTTTACCATTTTTAACAGATTCGTCATGTTCGTCCAAACAGCCACGAATAATGGTTTTTTGCCGAACCGTCAAGCTCATTTTGCGTAGCGATTTTCTTATTTCGGATGTGTCAAAATGCAAGGTTTCGCCAACTCTTTTTTGTATCATCATGTGAATTATCTGCCGTTGAATTTTTCGTTCGTCAAAAACTTGCTCTGGGCAGATGTAGTCTTTTTCATCCAAATTTGGATCAAAATCCATTTTTACCAAAACAGGCTCAACCCAATCATTTTGATAAACCGCCGCAACGCCAGTTTCTAGCTTTGCAAGTTCGCTTATTTGCTCGTCTTTGAGATTTGCGGCGTAACCGACTAATTCTCGGTCGCTTTTTTCGGGCAAACGCAACACTATTTTTGTGTTTGTGTTGCGAATCGCCGACATATCCAGTAATCCAGGCGATTGATCGGCTATTATAAAGCCTTCGCCGTAAGTTCGCATTTCTGCAATCGAGTTTGCTAACATTTCAACCGATTTTCCTATCAAATTAGAACCCTCTGCGGATTGCTCGGTGCTTGTGCGTTTGAGAATATTGTGCGCCTCTTCCAAAACGGTAATATGCGAAAGTTCGCTGTTTCGCTTGCCAGAAGTCATTCGATATTCGCCCAATTTCATTAGCAAAATTCCCATTATAAGCGATTTCGTTTCCGAAGAGCCAACTCTGCTTAAATCGATTATCGTGTTTTTGTCAAACAGTTGCTCGTCCGACAAATCGTCCGCCGTGAAAATTAGCTGATTTAATCCAGTTGTCAACGAGTTTATACGAGAAAGCAATGCACCGCCGTAATTTCCTTTTACTTCCGCAGAATATTCCGATTCGTTTATAACTTTGTCAATTTGCACAGCAACTTCCGCAAAATTTGGGAAAATATCATCTGGCAATTTTTCAAGGTTGACATTTTCCGAAGTAATTAAATCCCAGCCAGTGGCTTTGTAGGCGTTTTCGATGCCTTCTTTCAGCATTGCGGGCATTGACGAGTACATTGGCCAACAAGCGTTGAAAATTTCGACAAGCCGTTCCAAATGCTCCAAAATGTGGATACTTTTAGGTCCTTTGTCAAACGGAAAATAAAATGGATTTATCCGCAAAAGTTTTGTTAATTTGTGATTTGTTCCGTAAACGGAAACATCGGGCAATTTGCCGAAAATATTCATGTATTCGCCTTTAGCTGGCTCAATTACCAAAAATGGCACATTTTGATTTCTTAATTTATGGAGCATTTGATAAACGGTGTTGCTTTTTCCCGAGCCTGTCGAACCTGTGATAAACGTGTGTTTTGTGAGAGAATCCGTGTCAACATTAACTTCCGATTTGCCAATTTCGCCCATTGAAAAAATTTTCCCCAACGGAAATTGCCGTTTATCCGATTTTTCGCCATATTTCACAACTTCTTTAGCAAAATCGGCGTGCTCAATTACAGGAAACCCACGAACAGATTTTCTCGGAAGTCCCATTTGCAGGGCTAACTCGTTGCCACTGACAAGCGCGCCAGCCGTTACAGGAATCGACATTTTTGTTTCGTTATATTCAAAAACTGGGTGGATAAAATTTGTGATATACTCACGCAGTTCGCCCAATTTTTTGGATTCGTTGATGTCTTGGGATGCGTTTTTGCTCCACAAATTTATTGCGGAAGTTTCCACGCCAGATTTTTCGCCGCTCATAAGGGCTTTGTACGTACCAGCGGCTCTTTCAGCTATTTTTTGGCTATCGGATAAAAAATAAGCGGCGCATTCCCACATTCCAAGGCTTTCGCATTCGTCAATCCGCTTTAACTGGGAATCAATGCGATCTAGCGTATTGATAAGTTTTTTGCTTTTGACTGTCATTTGCAAATTTTCCGTGCTGCCGCCTGTAAAGCCGATTGTATTGGTAAGGTTATCAGATTCCGTATCGGTAACGGATTTTTGCCATGCTGTGCTATCCGAACCGCCCGTTGTGTCCGAAAAGCCTGTTGTTTTCGAGTTGCTGGCATTGCTCGAAGTTGTAGTTGTTGGGCCCGAACCGAAAATTGCACGCAAAATACCTGGAGTTGCGGCGTTTATGGTGGTTGTGCTTGTTGAGCCGATTGTGTCGCTTTCGGTGGTGGTTTTGCCGTAATTTGTGCCTACCGATTCGGTTTTGCCGTCCGTTTTGGCACGGCTACTTCCTTGTGAAAACGCATCAGAAAAGTTAAAGCCGTTATTTGTTCCACGAGAAATTTGTTTTTCGGCAAATGGCGAAAGTCCCGTATAAACGTCCTCGTAATTTTGGCGAATTTCCGTCAACTGTCCAGGCGGAAGACTTTTTGCCAAAACAACGGCTGTATAGCGTTCGCCTTTCATTGCAAGTGCCAATTTTTCCAAACCTTGGATAAAATTTTCGTTGTTGTTAAAATTTTCGTCCTTGTTGTTGGGAACGCTCGAAACGGCGGCAATGTTGTTACTTGGGATTTTGTCTATGATGGCTTGTATGTCTTTGTTAAAAAATTTGTTTTCGGGGTTAAGTTTTTCGAGGTCAAGCCCTTTGGTTTTAACGCCTGGAAACTGCCCACGTAAAGCGTTATGCAGGGTTTCTATCAAGGATTCTGTTGTGTGCTTGCTGCCAAGCGCGCGCACGCCCATGTAAAACTCCGTTTTACCGTCTTTGTTGCTGTCAACCACTATAAAAACGCTACAATCCAAATTTTGCACCGAGTTAAAAACCGAGGCAAATTTATAAGTGGAATATTCGTCTTTTTGGTAAATCATTTCCGTTATTTTGAACAAGCGAATGCTGTTGATATTTTTTAATTCTTCGTTTAATGGCTTGATTTTTAAGCCTGTTAATTTTGTCAAGTAATTTTTTAGGACAATATCGTCAACCAATTTATTTGCTTGGTTTAATTCTGCTTGCAGGGTTTTATGGCTTGGCATATCCAATTTTTGAGAGCTTTCAACTGCCTTGTTAATGCCCTCTTGCACGGCTGGCGATGGTGATATTTTGGCGGAACGATGCACAATTTTGTTATTTCCACCGCCCGATAAATCCATTGATACTACTTCATGTTCTTCGTTATTCATTTTTGACCTCCAAAAACTTCTTGTAATTTTTTATCTACACTTCTAGCAAGCACAGTAAGTAAGCCATCTTGTCGCGGTGGTTCTTCTCGCCTGCGGTTATGTTGTTGCTGATTGGGATAATGTTGCGGTTGCTGATTGTGATTATGATAATTTTGCGGCGGCGTTTGCGGTTGTGGTTGCGAAACTGGCAACGGTTTAGGTTTTGCCTCTTCTGGATAAATATATTGCACCACTTTTTTAAGATGTTCCAAGCGTTCTTGTGAAAAATTGGCAATAATTTGGGTTTTTAGCAAATCGCCGTAATCTTCCGTCCATTCGGATTGTGGCTTGAAATTTTCGCCGCGATTGTCATGTTCTTCGAAAAGCCCCTGCAAATTTTTTGCCAACTCAAACATGGCGTTAAATTTGCCAAAACTGGGATCGGTGTAAAGGCTGTCTTTTAGCATTATTCGTACTTTGTTTATATCGGAATTGTTTACCGCATTTTTGAAACTGCTACTGACAAGCGAAGTTGTTGGTGCTTGCGATTGCTGATGTTGTGGTGCTTGATAACGTTCCGCTTGCGATTGCTGATATTGTGGCGTTTGGTAATGTTCTGCTTGCGGTTGTTGATATTGCGGCGTTTGATAATGTTCCGCTTGCGATTGTTGATATTGCGATGTTTGATAATGTTCCGCTTGCGGTTGTTGATATTGTGGCGTTTGATAATGTTCCGCTTGCGGTTGCTGATATTGTGGCGTTTGCGGTTTAGTGGATTCTGGATAAATATATTGCACCACTTTTTTGAGATGTTCCAAGCGTTCTTGTGAAAAATTGGCGATAAGTTGGGTTTTTAGCAAATCGCCGTAATCTTCCGTCCATTCGGATTGTGGCTTAAAATTTTCGCCGCGATCGTCATGTTCATCGAAAAGTTGGGGCATATTTTTTGCCAATGCAAACATAGCGTTAAATTTGCCAAAACTGGGATCGATGTAAAGGCTATCTTTTAACATTATTCGCACTTTTCCTACTTCCGATTTGTTTACTGCATTTTTGAAACTTGTACTTACTTCCATGGATTTCCTCCTGTTTAGATATATTTTTGTTATTATTTTAGATTGTTGCGAGGTTGTAATGTAACAAATTTTGAAATACGGGCGGATAATACCTGCCCGTTTGTTGCAAAATATTGATGTTTATTACAAAAAACAACCGTTTATTACAAAATATTGATGTTTATTGCAAAAAACAAGCGTTTATTACAAAATGTATTGTTTGATACAATTTCATATTTGGGCATAGCGGGCGGATAATATCCGCCCCTACGATTTAGTAAACGCAATTTTTCGACTTTGTACTGCAAAATTATTTTGATGGTTTGTCTGTTTCGTTGTTTATTTCGAGCAGTGCCTTGCCTATTGTTTCAAAATTGCTAAACAGTTGTTTAGTAATCCCAAACATATTAAGCAACGGTGTATCATCCCGTTTTTCCTCTTTTGGTTTGGCGGGTACAGCTTTCGGATAAACAAATTTTGCCACTTCTTTTAGATGTTCCAATCGTTCGCTTGAAAAATTGGGAATAAGCTGTTGACCTAACAAATCGGCGTAATCTTTTGTCCAGCCAGATTGCGGCTGAAAAGGCACTCCGCGATCGTCGTGTTCGTCAAAAAGCCCAGGCAAATCTTTTGCCAATTCGAACATTGCGTTAAACTTGCTAAATGTAGTGTCTACAAAAAGGCTGTTTTTCAGCATTATTCGCACCTTGCTTATATCTCTGGTTATTATTGCGGTTTCAAAACTTTTGCTAATTTCCATAATTTCCTCCTATTAAATTGCTAAGATTTTTTCAATGTCATTTTTTATGCTTTGCAACTCTGCCAAGGCTTGTTCCTGTTGTGCTATTTCGTCGGACGTTTGGTTTTTTTGTGTGGTGGCTTTTTCTAAATCCTGTAATTTTTGTTGCAAAATTCTGTCCAATTTGTCAAATTCTTGTTGAAAGCGAGCGGCTATTTTTTGGGATTCCTCGTTGGCGTGATTTTCGGCTTCACGGCGGTTGTCGTCTACCCACATTTGTATTATCAATGAAAACTCTTCAAATACATCGTCGCCTGTTATATACTGTTGCTTTTCGGTGTACTTTACTTTTTTTACTTTGGTTGTGTAATGTCCACTGTCAAACAAGCCAAAAGGATTAAACCATGGGCTTGTGTCAACCCAACTATCGTATAGTTCATCTTTTTCCTTGGTAACATCTCGTGTTCTAACAAAATCTTCTACGTCAATGTCAAAATCGACTGAATTGCCCATTAGTTTTAGCGGATTTATTAAAATTTCGTCCGAGCTGCCCAAATATTGTGTTAAAGATTTCAGTTGACGGCGATATTCGTTTAGCAGTTCCGTGCCAACATTAACAAGACTTTTTTGGATTCCTGCATCTAATTCTGATTCGAAACGTGGCACTAATTTTTTGGCGAGTTTTTCCAAATTTCTTCTTGCACGTTCGGCATCTAGTTCTTGAATCTCTTTGCCACGTTGCTTGCTTGCAATGCTGGTTAGTTCCTTGTTGAGCGTTTGGACAATAGCATCAACGGTTCTTGTAGTTTCAATTTTGGATTGTTGCAAAGCGGCTTTAATTTTTTCTCTAAATTTGTTGGCTCTTTCGCCGTCTGCCATATTTTTTTTGAGTTGCTTAATTTGCGCAACGTACTCGTCGCGTTTTTCCTCGTTGTCGCGGATTTCCTTTTGCATATTTTCAAAGTTTAATCTGTCGACAAGTTTGCTAAAAAAAGTATCTACCAACGTTTTAATTTTGGCGGTTTGTGCGTATTTTTCCACATATTGGCGGATTGCCGCCTCGATGGCAGTTATTCCCGTGTGAATTAACGCCGTTTGCGGATTGTCTATCGAGTCGTTTTTTGCGGTGGCTTGGGCTAAATCTTTTTTGATTTTGTCTTGCAGGCTGCTTGGAAGTTTGTCGAGAGCGTATTTTTCTAGGTGCAATTCGGGAATATCGTTTAGGTTTTCGATGGCGGTTCTCATTTCAGCTTTTCCTTTTCTACCAATGTCAACATTTTTTTCAGACAGACGAATATTCATGGCAGGTAAAGCGGAAACGCCGTATACAATGGGGTTTTCAATGGGATGTTCTTCGTTTGCCGCAACTATAAATTTTCCCAAGCGTCCCACAATGTCGCTAATATCGTCCTCATCGGGATCCAACATATCCATTTTATTTAGCACAAACATAAACCTGTCGCGCGATTGTTTTCCGCCAGAACTCATGCGTTTTGCGATGTTGTTAAGCAATTCTTTGTTGTCATTAACTTGATAATTTGTAGGTTCGGTCAAAAAAATTAACATTGGCTTGGACGATTTATCCAAAAGGCTGTAAAATAGCTTTTCGTGTCCTTTGTTGCGTGCGTTGTTTGGGCCTGGTGTATCAATTAAAATAAGTTGAGTTTCGTTGGAAGATACGATTGGAATATTTCCCTCAACGTGTATTTCGTAAACCTTATCGTTATCGTTGAGATTTGTCATAACGTCATAAGTAAGTTCGCCTTGTTTGCCGTCTATCAGCTTGTGATTTTCATCGAAAGCCTTATATTTGAACGGTACATTTTCGTCCGTGGTATTTTTTATGCGAGTAACGGTTGCGGTGCAGGCTTCCGATTTACTGGGCATAAGTTTATCGCGCAAAAGTGCATTAAATAATGTAGATTTTCCTGCACTCATTGTGCCGACAACGCAAATATCAATTTCGCTGTTTTTGGCTTTTTCAAAGGCTTCAATCATATCTTCCGATTTAAGTTCGTCAAACTGGCAATTTTTGATTCGCTCAAAACATTCCTCAACTTTTTTTTGCCGTTCGGCTGTGCTTATCTTGCTAGGCACGGCTTCCAAAGTTGTTTGTTCGCTAAAAGTGCCGTCCTTGATAGCCTTAACTAAAACTTCTTGTAAATCTTCCGCATCTGCTTGCATACCGTAAAAGGTTATTTCGAACGAGTTGTCGTTGTCGTTATTTTCGGCAACCAAAAGTTGCGGCAAATTGTCCACCCATTCTTGCAAACGGCGACCAGCGGCGGCATCGTAAATATTGCTGTTAGTTTCTAATCGCTTGTTGTCGATTGCTACAACGGTTTGCAGTTTGTACGGATTGTAATGGATTTCTACTCTTTTCATGGTTAAATTCCTCCAAATAATATATTTTTCAGCCCGAGCATTCCACATTTTTGGGCTAAAATTTCGTTTTCGTTGGTGCTTTGGTTTTTGGCTTTGTCAACCTTTTTTCAACTTTTGCAATATCTTTATGTAACTTTTGATATTTTAGAAAGTCCATAAATAAACTCTCTTTCATTAAAAGTCAAACAAATCCGAAATATTATCAAAAGTAGTTTCAATGCCGTCCAAAACGGCAACAAAAACGCCGCCAAGCAGCAAAGCGCCCATTCCCAAAATATCGCCAATGCTGTAATCGCCCCAACTGCTTTCGCTGGCGTTTTCGGCAACGGTCGCGCGTTTTTCCTCTGGAATTTTATCTAGCAAAAAGCACAGCAATTTGGCTAAATTGTAGGGTTTTTCTTGCGGGCAATTTTCCTCTTTGTAGCCAGCGGAATACGCCAACGGTTCAACAGAAACGCTTGTCGCATTGTAAATGTGGCTGCTGACCGATTTCACTTTCTCGTGAATGCGGTTTTGCAGCGGCGGCAACGGTTGTCCGTTCTGATAATCCCAATGTCTGCCATTTAGCATTGCATCGGCTTTGTTTATGCCAATTAACAGCCGTTCGGTTTCGTGCAAATTTGGGATAATTATCTCGTTGATAAGTTGATACGATAGGCTTAAATCCTTGCTTGTGCCGTCCAGCACGACCAAAACAACGTCAATTAAAAAATTGCCGTCGTCGTCCTCTTCGTTTAGCAGGTCGATGATGTTTTCGCTGTTTTGGCGGTCTTCTTGCGGACTGTTGCCAAGCCCAGGGCTGTCCCACAATGTGAGATTGCCCAACTCAAATTTGGCGAGTTCGGTGGTTTCTGCGTCAACTCCCAAGCCAACGGTTGCGACTTCCATGTTAAACATGGCGTTAATTGTGGAACTTTTGCCCGCGCCCGTTGCGCCCGTTATCAAAATATTGGCTTTGTTGTCGCGGTTTTTCGCTAGCAATGCCAGCATTTTATTTTTCTCATGCTCGGTTAAATCCTGGGCATTCAAAATCGCTTGCTCAATTTTACTATTTGTCATTTTCGTTCTCCTAACTGATTTTTATAGTTGACTTGCAAATTGTTACAATAAAAATTGTAACATATAGTTGAAAAAATTTCACTAGACGTTTTTTGCAACTTTTGGAAATTATACTCAAACTTCAAAACCTTGGGGCGCTGCCCCCCGCCTGTCGGCGGACAGGCAAACCCCGCAAGGAGCTTCGCCCCTTGGCCCGTTAGAATTTTGGGTTTTTATTAAGTTGATTTACTATATTAAGGCTCAAATAATATTCTTTCAAGCCAAAAAATGCCGCATTTATAGGCTAAATTGTTGCTGGCTTGATTTTCGCCGTAAAACTGGGATAAATCGTAATCTGGCTCGCTGAAAATGTCTACATAGCTGGCGAGAGTTCGCTGTTCGTGTCGCGAAAGTTGGTCGGATTTTTGCAATTTTAGCAGCAACGCAAAATGCGCCGATATTGGAAAAACTTTGGGTTTGGGAAATCCGTTTGCAAGCAAATCTTTTTTTAGCTTTGCCAAACTTTCCTCAATGGAATCATCGGCGCTGTCGAAGTTGTCAACCTTGTTTAGCACAAAAATCAGCTTATCTTTTGGGACGTTTTCTGCGATATATTCGAGATGCTCCATTTCATCCTCTGTGCCAAGCCGATCGGCGTTAAAAATGTAGATTAGCTTGTCGTAAATTTCGGCTTTTTCGTTATCTTCAAAATTTTTACCTTTTTTGCCTTTTTTGCCAAGTGCAACATGAGTAATTTCGGCGTGTTCGGGATTCAGCGCGGCATTTACGCCAGGAGTATCGATAATTACCACTGATTTTGCGGGTTTTACCAAGGTTTTGAAGGAAATTTTTTTGCTGTCAAAATAGCTAATTTGTGCGGTTACAGTTTCGGCGGCGGTTTTTGCCAATTTTTCGCCGATTATTGCGTTAATTAAGGTAGATTTTCCCGCGCTCATTGTGCCAGTAATCATCAAGCGGAGTTCGGTTTTTTGGCGTTCGAGATTGGCTAATTCGGCGGCTTTGGCTTTCTCTTCGGCGGCTTTTTTCAGCTTGGCGGCTTTTTCCTGTTCTTGTTTTAGCCGTTTGGCTTGTTCCTCTTGTTTGAGAACGGCTTGACGTTCTTTTTCAGCTAATGCGGCTTGCTCCGCTTTTTGGCGAGCGAGATTTTCAGTGACAAGTTTTGCGTGTTTTGCGGGCAATTCGGCAATTTCGGCAGTGAGATTAGCGATATTTTGCCTAGTTTTGGCGATTTCCGTTTGGCGCGACGTAACAAAAGCAGATGACGAAGTTAATGAGTTTGATTGCAGAAGTTTCAGCCGTTTTTCTAGTTTTTGTAGCTTTTCTTGTTCTTCGTGCAGGGTTGCGTTTTTGGCGTTTAGCAAAGCGGTTAAATTTGGGATTTCTGTTTCCATGGGTGGATTCCTTTCTTGGGAGATTGGGTTTTGTGGGCTTATTCAAGCAAATTAAAAATAATCGAAGAGTAGTAGCAACGGGCGGATAATATCACTGTCATTAACTTAAACGACACAGAGGACGGGCGACCGAGGACGGTCGCCCCTACAACAAGCCGCCCGTAGG
>WRKG01000217.1 GCA_009778185.1 Bacillota bacterium | reverse complement strand
CCCCCCTCGAATGTCGTATAGTTGTGGAAGATTGTGTTGCAGTTGGTGCATTGGTAAACGTTGGTGTTGTTATCCGTAAAGCCAGCAAAGCCTGTGCGTAGCTTGCCTGTATAGATTATTTTGGGATTTTGCGTTTCGCAAATTTTGCAGATGATTTTGTTGTTCATGGTAAATTCCTCTCTAAAATAGTGTAAAATTGCAACAAAAAAGCAAGCCGATAATTCTCGCAATGCGAAAAATGGGGCTTGCTCTTTATATGTTGTTAGGATTTTTAGGGTTGACAAAAAAACAGAAATTAGGCTACTGCTCTGCTCTGCTCTGCTCTGCTCTGCTCTGCTCTGCTCTGCTCTGCTCTGCTCATTATGCTAAAATCACAAAATTGCATATTTGTCAAGTCCTTTCAAAAATATTTTCACTTTAACATAAAATATTATATCATAACAAATTGCAAAAGTCAAAAAAATTTTTTGATTCAAAAATTTTTTTGTGGTATGATTTTATTAGGAAGAACATTGCAAAAACTAGGAGGACTGAAAAGTGCCAAAAAATGAAACAAAATTGCAATACACATTCAAATCGGATATTTTGTTCAAAATGTTATTTGTGAGGTATCCAGAATTGTTACAAAGGTTGGTTGCGGCGTTGTTGTCGATACCACTTATAAGCATAGACGGATTTATAGTGGAAAACAGCGAAATTCCGCCAGAGGAAGTAGGTACAAAGTTTTGTAGGTTAGACATACGCATGACAGTAGCGGGCAAGCACATCAATCTGGAAATACAAGTTCAAAACGAGGGCAATTTTTTGGAGAGGACTATGTTTAACTGGGCAAAAATGTACAGCACCGCCTTGCCAAAAGGCGAAAACTACAAGGAACTGCCGCAAGCTATAGTTATAAATATTTTGGACTTTGTACAATTTAATTGCAAAGAGGTTTATTCAAAGTTTATGCCAATGGAGACGACTCGCCATGAAGTGTTATCCGACAAGCAACAGTATCATTTTTTTGAACTACCAAAAATGCCAAACGTAGCCACAATAGACACCACCAGCGAACAAGATTTGTGGCTAGCACTATTCAACGCCAGCACTGAAGAAGAACTGGAAGAACTAATATCAAAAGGAGGAAAAGTAATGGGTCAAGCAGTAACAGCCTACAGGAGCATTACCGCCGATGAGCAGTATAAGTATTTGGAGAGATTGCGTGATAAACGGGAACGAGATGAGGCACAGGCTTTGAGTAATGCTAGGGATAAGGGGATAGTAGAGGGGATAATAAAGGGCAAAATAGAGGGCAAAATCGAAGGCAAAACAGAGGGTATAGAAAATATGCTACTATCCGCAATAAAAAACAACGCCCCCATAAGCCTAATAGAAAATATGCGGCAAGATGCAGGCATTTCCCTAGAAAGGCTTGCTGAACTACAACAGCAAGCAAAAGCAAAACTATGAGTACAGCAAAAGCCGCCGATGAGCAGTATAAGTATTTGGAGAGATTGCGTGATAAACGGGAACGTGATGAAGCACAGGCTTTGAGTAATGCTAGGGATAAAGGGATAGTAGAGGGGATAATAAAGGGAGAAGGAAGAGGTCTTGAAAAGATGCTACTATCCGCAATAAAAAACAACGCCCCCATAAGCATAATAGAAAATATGCGACAAGATGCAAATATTTCCAAAGAAAGACTTGCAGAGCTGCAACAGCAAGCAAAAGCAAAACTATGAGTACAGTAAAAGCCACCGATGAGCAGTATAAGTATTTGGAAATATTGCGGGATAAACGGGAATATGACGAGGCACAGGCTTTGAGTAATGCTAGGGATAAAGGGATAATCGAGGGTACAGAAAATATGCTACTATCCGCAATAAAAAATAACGCTCTCATAAACCTAATAGAAATTTTGCGGCAAGATGCAAACATCTCCAAAGAAAGACTTGCAGAGTTGCAACAGCAAGCAAAAATAAAGCAATAATTACAGCAAAAAATCGCAAGGGCAAAATTTTTATACTCTCCTCCCTTGCGGTTTTATTTTACAAAATTTTTTTATTGTTTGACACAACAAAAAAATTATGCAATAATTGTAAATGTTCCTTTATTTTCGTGTAAAAATAACTAATATAATGTTTAGGAGCAACTTCCATGACAAAAAAAGCACTACAAACCCTTGAGTATTACAAAATAATCGAACTGCTAACCTTGCGAACGGTTTCGCGAATGGGTAAAGACAAAGCAACCGCACTAGAGCCACTTACCGATTTGCACGAAATTCAACAAGCCCAGCAAGAAACCGCCGAGTCGCTTTCGCTTATATTGCGAAAAGGCAGTATTCCATTGGGCGGCATACGGGATATTCGTGCTTCGATACAACGTGCCGTTGCTGGCGGAATGCTCTCCATTGAAGAATTGTTGCACGTTAGCGATTTTTTATATGTTTGTGGCAAAATTCAAAATTATGGCTATGTTGACGAAAAGCAAAATCCACAAAATACCCTGTACCAAGCGATTGAAACTCTGCAACCGCTGTTTGACGGCGTTATTACAATAGAATCTCTCGAAACTGAACTAAAACGCTGTATATTAAATCCGCAAGAATTATCCGATTCCGCAAGCCCAGCATTGGCAAGCATTCGCCGCAACATTCGTGCCGCCAACGACCGCATTCGCGATCACCTTAACAAGGTAATCCAATCGTCAGAATACAAAAATATGCTGCAAGATCCAATCATAACAATTCGTAGCGACCGCTATTGCGTGCCTATAAAATCGGAGTTTCGCAACAATTTTCAAGGAATGATTCACGATCAATCGGCATCTGGTGCAACTTTGTTCATTGAACCAGCCAGCGTTGTGCAGCTCAACAACAAAATAAAAGAGCTCTTTTTTGAGGAACGCAAAGAAATTGAACGCATTTTGTTCAAATTAACTGGTTTTGTGGCAAATAATGCCGATATTTTAACCGCAAATACCGAAATTTTAACGCAGCTAGATTTCATTTTTGCCAAAGGCGAACTGGCTTTGCACATGAACGCAAGCCGCCCAAAATTTAACTTGTCGGGTTATGTCAATATAAAAAAAGGGCGACATCCGCTAATTGCCGCCGATAAAGTTGTGCCAACCGATATTTATTTAGGAAAGGATTTTACAACGCTTTTGATAACGGGTCCAAACACGGGCGGAAAAACGGTTTCGCTCAAAACTTTGGGATTGCTAAATTTAATGGGACAAGCTGGTTTGCATATTCCTGCGTTTGACAACTCGGAATTAGCCATTTTTGGCAACGTTTACGCCGACATCGGCGACGAGCAGAGCATCGAGCAAAGTTTAAGCACTTTCTCGTCGCATATGAAAAATATTGTGGGAATTTTGGACGATTTGCAGAAAAATCCCAGTGAAAACGCACTTGTGCTACTGGACGAACTCGGAGCGGGAACTGACCCAACCGAGGGCGCGGCTTTGGCAATAGCCATTTTGCAGTATTTGCACGATCGCCAAATTAGAGCCGTTGTTACAACTCATTACAGCGAGCTAAAAGTTTACGCAATCAGCACTGTTGGCGTGGAAAACGCAAGCTGCGAGTTTAATGTGGAAACTTTGCAGCCGACTTACAAGTTGCTAATCGGCATTCCTGGCAAAAGCAACGCTTTCGCCATTTCAAGCCGATTGGGCTTGCCAGATCATATTATTTCGCACGCAAAAAATGCTTTAACACACGAAGAAATCCGTTTTGAGGACATGATAACCGATTTGGAAATCAGCAAAAAAACGGTATTGCTAGAAAAAGAACGCGCCGAACAATATCGACAAGAGGCGGAAACTCTGCGGATAAACCTTGAAAAACAGCAGGAAAAGCTAACTAATCAACGAGAAAAAATTCTCAAAGATGCACGCGACGAAGCCCAAAAAATGCTAAAAGAAACCAAAAAGCAATCGGAACAAATGTACAAAAATTTTCAACGAGAATTACGCAACGCCGCCAACCAAAAAGAAATGGACATTTCTCGGCAATCCGCAAAAAATAAAATAGCCGAAATGTCCGAAAAACTCGGCAACAGCGAACCTGACGAAGACGAAAAAATTTTGCTACCGTTGCCCGAAAATTTGCAAACGGGAATAAAAATTTTTGTGCATTCTCTCAACCAAACGGGAATTTTGCTAACTTTGCCCGATAGCACAAATCACGCAACCGTGCAGGTTGGCATAATGAAAATGAAAGTGTCCACCAAAGATTTATCCTTGGACGAAAGCGTCAAAAATGCCAAAAATCCGATGAAAATTCCGCAACCAACGCAAAGCGTAAAATCGGATAAATCAAAATATATTTCGCCAGAAATCGACTTGCGAGGAATGTTAGCACAAGAAGGAACTGAACGTGCCGAAAAATATCTCGATGATGCCTATTTGGCAAGCCTTGCAAGGGTTACGTTAATTCACGGCAAAGGAACAGGCGTTTTGCGTTCCGCTATTCACGCTAAATTGAAAAAACATCCGTATGTAAAAGGTTTTCGCCTAGGTACGTTCGGCGAAGGCGAAGATGGCGTTACAATCGTTGATTTGTTGTAAAATAAATTACTGTTGAAAAATTTGGTTGTCAAAACGTACGGGCAACCGTGGTAAATTTTTAATAACCAAAATGTTTGAGCAAATTTAATCCAATACACTAAAAATCAACGATTTACAGCAATCCACTTTAATAAAAATGCGGGTCAAGGGCGCGCGCGTCCTTGCGGGTTCGGGCAGCGCCCGAGGTTTTGCACTATAAAAGGAGTACATCATGCAATCAATAAAAATAGGCAATTTACAGCTATCGAACAATGTATTTTTAGCACCAATGGCAGGAATAACCGACAAATCGTTTAGGCAACTTTGCCGAGATTTTGGGGCTGGCTTGGCATTCTCGGAAATGGTAAGTGCAAAAAGTTTGCAGTATAAAAATGAAAACACTCAAAAATTATTGGATAAATATGCAAACGAACAGCCTTTTGCAGTTCAGTTGTTCGGCAAAGAACCTGATATTTTAGCAAATGTAGCACAAACTTTGAATGCCGATATTATCGATATAAATATGGGATGTCCTGCGCCAAAAATTACACGCAACGGCGAAGGTTGTGCTTTAATGAACGAGCCAATTTTGGTCGGTCAAATTGTTTCTGCGGTGGTGCGTGCGGCAAATGTGCCTGTTACGGTAAAAATTCGCAAAGGCTTTAAGCAAAGCAACGCCGTAGAAATCGCCAAAATTATTGCAGAATCTGGCGCGGCGGCAATTACAATTCATGGGCGAACTCGCGAACAATTTTACAGCGGCAAAGCCGATTGGGATATAATCGCCGAAGTTAAGCAAAAAGTGAACATCCCAGTAATTGCAAACGGCGATATAATTTCATACGAAACAGCCAAAGATGTGCTAAATCACACAAAATGTGATGCAATCGCAATCGGTCGTGCGGCACTGGGAAATCCGTGGGTTTTTCGCGAAATAATCGAAAATGCACCGCCAGCAAATTGGCAAAACCGCCTACAAACCGCTCTGCAACATTGCCGAATGGTTGTCGAACACAAAGGCGAACATATCGGTATTTTAGAAATGCGTAAACATATGTCTTGGTACATAAAAGGGTTGCCATCGGCGGCAAAAACCCGAGTGCAAATAAACCAAATTACCACGTATTCCGAAATGGAAAAACTTGTGTCAAACCTGGAAAAATAATTTTTTGTTGACAAGTCAAAATTTTAACGTTATAATTGCAAAATAAATAGGAGTTGATTTTTATGAACGAAAAAAAAACCGTGCTAACCTTTGATGGGTTAAAAAAATTAGAAGCAGAATTGCAAGACCTAAAAGTAAATCGCCGCCGCGAAGTGGCTCTTCTAATAAAAGAAGCCCGCAGTTTGGGCGATTTATCCGAAAATGCCGAATATGACGCAGCTCGCGAAGAGCAAGCCAATGTTGAGGCTCGCATTGCTACAATCGAAAAAATGCTGAATAATGCCGAAATTATTGACGAAGATGCTCTCGATGCCGAAGCAATAAGCGTTGGCAGCAAAGTAAAATTATACGATGTAAAATTTAACGAAGAAGTAAATTACTCAATAGTAGGCTCTACCGAGGCGGATCCCCTGCAAGGGCGTATTTCCAACGAATCGCCGCTTGGCATTGCTCTAATTGGACACAGCAAAGACGAAATTGTTCAAGTTGACACACCCGACGGCGTGGACGAATATCGTATTTTGGAAATTGCTTAAGGGGGCTTTTTTATGGACGAACAAACACAAATCCGCCTGGAAAAATTGGAATCTCTGCAAGCTGCAGGAAAAGATCCCTTTAGGCACGTAAAATACAACGTTACGCATCACAGCACGCAAATAAAGGAAAATTTTGACAATTTGACCGATTCAACAATCAGCATTGCTGGCAGAATGATGAGCCGTCGAATTATGGGAAAAGCCTCTTTTTGTCATGTGCTAGATTCCGCTGGGCAAATTCAAGCATATGTACGCCGCGATATTATCGGCGAAGACGAATACGCCGCTTTCAAAAATTACGATATTGGCGATATTATCGGCATAACTGGCAAAGTTTTCAAAACTAAATCGGAAGAAATATCTGTGCAAGCGGAAGAAATTACTCTGCTCGCAAAAAGTTTGCAAGTACCGCCCGAAAAATTTCACGGGCTGAAAGATCAAGAACTGCGTTATCGTCGCCGTTACGTTGACTTAATCGTAAATCCCGAAATAAAGGACGTTTTCGTTAAACGAACCGCAATAATAAAAGAAATACGCAACTTTTTGGACGACCGCAATTATTTAGAGGTTGACACGCCGATTTTGCAGACAATAGCAGGCGGAGCGGCAGCTCGCCCGTTCGCAACGTTTCATAACACGTTGCACATTGATATGTATTTGCGCATTGCTTTAGAACTTCCCTTAAAAAGGCTGATAGTTGGCGGTTTGGAAAGGGTTTACGAATTGGGTCGTGCGTTTCGCAACGAAGGAATGGACACGCGGCATAATCCCGAATTTACAATGTTGGAACTATACGAGGCGTACACCGATTACATTGGCATGATGGAATTAGCCGAAGGAATGTTTAGGCAAGTGGCACAAAACGTACTCGGAACAACAAAAATCACATACGGCGAATACGAAATTGATTTGGGCAAGCCATTTGAGCGAATTACCATGATTGATGCCGTAAAAAAATATTCCGATGTAAATTTTGCCGAAATAACAACCCTCGAGCAAGCCCAGGAGCAAGCCAAAATTCACAATATTCATTTGGAAAAGTGGCACGAAAAGGGACATATTCTCGAATTATTTTTTGAAAAGTACGTTGAGGAAAATCTAATACAGCCGACATTTATTACCGATTATCCCATCGAAATATCGTATTTAACAAAAAAAAAGCCCGATAACCCTGAATATACCGAACGATTTGAACTTTTCATCGCCAAACAAGAATTTGCAAACGCATATTCCGAACTAAACGATCCAGTAGATCAGCGCCGCCGCTTTGAACATCAAGAAAAAATGAAAAATGCCGGCGACAGCGAAGCCAACGCAATAGACGAAGATTTCTTGTTGGCTTTGGAATACGGAATGCCACCAACTGGCGGAATGGGCGTTGGAATAGAACGCTTGATTATGCT
Source organism: Bacillota bacterium (assembly GCA_009778185.1). GTDB lineage: Bacteria > Bacillota > Clostridia > Lachnospirales > WQUN01 > WRKG01. Next base: position 5,207 of record WRKG01000217.1, on the reverse strand, counting down.
GTTGACAAACGCTCCGTCAATCCGTGATGTTTTGCTTTTTCCCACAATGAAAACGGTTGAGCATTAAAAATTGACCTTTTTGTCGGCAAACAGGAAAATATGGAAAATTTTTTCGACAATGCAAAGGGTTGAAATAGGCAATGAAAAGGTTGAAAATTGAAATATGTAGAAAAACGGGCGAATATTATCCGCCCGTTATAAAATCCATTCAATTATTTTTAAGTCAGCGATTTATTATATAGTAAATCAACTTAACAAAAAAATGCGGGTCAAGGGCGCGCGCGTCCTTGCGGGTTCGGGCAGCGCCCGAGGTTTTGTGAAGTTGCACGAGTACACTTACCAAAGTTTATTATACATACGATACAAAATCAATGCCGCCTCGCCACGAGTTATTGTATCACTTGGTAAAAAGCGGTTGTCGGCACGTGGTAAGGTTAAGCCCTCTCTTACTGCTAACGATACATCGGTTAAAGCCCAATTCTCTATGTCTAAATAGTCGGTAAATGCTGTTAAGTAAAGGTGCGGTGCTGGAGGATTAGTATAACCCATTTGTTCGCGCAATACACGTGCAACTATTGCAACAAGCTGTTGACGTTGAATGTTAGCATCGGGATTAAACTCGGTTGCACTTATACCTGTCATAAGACGGTGGCGAGTTGCCGAGCCGATTGCTCCAACAAATCGGTGCTGTGAAGGCACATCGGAAAAGTTGCCATTTGCCATTGGATCGTATAATCCCATTGATTTAGTTATTGTCGAGGCAAATTCTGCTCTAGTAATTGGATCGTTTGGTCGAAACTGTTGCATAACTACGCCAGGTTCGTTTGCGTCAACGCCGTACATAAGCCCTTGTGCCGCCATTGCTCTAATTGCGTGCTGCATTTCTTCCGAAACGTTGTCAATATCGCTAAAATCTACAGGGTTTCTTATTAGCAAAAATGTGTCGCTGTGCATAATTGCACTGCTTAACAAGCCAGTTATAGGATTAAATTTTGCCGCTACTAGTTCGTTATTAGAATTTGTGAACGTTTGTACACCAGTATCTCCAGGAGTTGGCAAAACTTGCAGTTGAATAGGCTCGGTTACAGGACGGCTAAAGTTTACCGTATACGAACGCACAGGACTTCCCACTGCTAAAGCACCAACGTTATGTCCAGCAGTTAAAAAAGTGGAATCGGATCTATCCAAAGTTATTACAAGCGGATTAGCGGCAGTAACGCTACTTCGGATAAAACTAAACGGGATTTTTACTTCGTGCGTAGGCATACGAATAAGTACGTTGTCGATGTTTAGCCCAATTACTGTGCTTTCTATTGTAATAGTTACTGGACCTTCCTCGTTCACGATAAACGAAACGTTGGCTTTTACTGGTCTTCCAGAGCCAGCGTTATTTTCGTTGATAATTTGTTGCAAAGCGTTGCGTGTGTTTAATGCCGTTGTTGCGGCAGCAGATACAGTTTCGTGGTTGATTGTTATGCTGTTGCCAGTTGCCTGAATATGAGCGGCTCTAGCGGTTGCGTTTTCGGCGAAAAGTTCAACAAAACCACGTTCAATGCTTTCTCGGTCGTTATTGTTGATTAAAGTTGCAACTGCATTTTGCACAACTCGTATTGCAGAGGCTTGTCCTTGCACAAAATCAAGCGAAGTTGGGCTTAAAGTTACATCAGAGGATTCGTCTACCATTGCACGAGGAGCTTCTGGTGCATCGTGAGCAAGTTGCGGCCAAAAATTGAGCGTAAGCCGAGTTATTGCGGCTGTGCCACTAACATCGCTTTCGTTTAACATATTGTTGTTAAAAACGTCCGCACGAGTAAGATTTCGCAAGCCGCGCAAATCTAATGAAGTTAAACGATTATCGTTGATAATCAAGGTTCTAAGTTGAGATAAACCTGTAACATTTAGTGCGGTAAGCTGATTATGAGATACATCTAGCCTGTCGAGTTGTGATAAATTTCGCAAATCTAGGTTGCCAGTTAATCCCATATTGGATAAATCCAGGCGAGTAATTTGTCTGCCTGTTGTGCCAGGACTCCAAGTTACAGCCCAATCGGTTGGGATGTTTCCGCCAGTTGACGGCGACCAATTCAAACTATTGTTTTGTATCATGGCGTTAATTACGTTGATGTCAGTTTGATTAAAATTGCTTGCAGTCGCAGATACCGAACTTGCGAAAAATCCGCTAAAAGCCAACATCATTGCCAAAGCAAAGGTAAAAAAATGTTTCTTCATGTTGCTCTCTCCTTTTTTTGAGTGATATTTGCAAATTGGCAAACAACCAAATTGCAAAAGTTACTATACATCAATTCTCCTAATTAACAATTACACTCACTTACATTTACTGATAAATCCACCTTATATTACACAAAAAAACATCCATTTTACAGGGTTTTTAAGCGTTTTGATGCCATCGTAATACCACGGCAAAATTATTTATCCCTATTTTGTATTAAATTCTCAATTAAATTTGCCGCCTCCATTCGAGTATTTGGATATAAATGTGAATAAGTGTTTAACGTGGTACTTATGTTATCGTGTCCCAAGCGCTCGGAAATTGCCACTATAGGCAACCCCAATTCAATCAGTAGCGATGCGTGGCTGTGTCTAAAATCGTGTAGTCTTATGTGTTTTAATCCACTTGCTTTTATTGCTTTATCTTTTGCGTAGGTAAAATATACGTGACTACACGGAAAAATCCGCTCATCTACTTGCCAATATAACTGCAAATTTGCTATATAATTTTGCACCGTTGTAGCTACGGACGGCGGTAATGGTATCTCTCTTGTTGATTTTTTTGTTTTTGGCTCAAAAATTTTTCCCTTACCCTTAACTACTTGATAATTTTTCGTTATCTTTAATGTTTTAGAATCAAAATCAAAATCGCTTGCAGTTAATGCCAATAATTCGCCTATCCGAACACCCGTATAAAATAACAATTCAAATCCCACTTTGGCGGGTACATCTTCCACATATTCCAAAAATTTGTTAAATTCATCGTGCGTAAAAAAATCCATGCTGTCTGCATTTTTTGAGCCTATATTGCCCGCTTTCTGACATGGATTTTCTGATAACCCATAAAATTTTACTGCATAATTAAATATCGCTACTAATTGGCTGTTTATTGTCTTTGTGTATGTTTTTGCATATTTTTTGGCTAGTAATCTAGCTTGCCATTTACGGATATGTATCGGCGTTATTTCTTCCAAAATTAGGTTGCCAAAAAACGGCAATATATGCTTTTGTGTCAAGGTAAATTTAGTCTGTTGCGTTGTTTCTCTTAATCGGTCGGACATATCTTCTGTATAAGCTTCAACAAGCAAGCCGAAAGTTATATTACTAGTTCTGCCCTGCTTTTCCAAAAATTCACGTTCAAATTTTACAGCATCTTTTCGCCGCTCAAATCCGCGCTTTTTCTTTAGCTTACGTTTGCCCTCCCAGTCTACGTAATAACACGATACAAACCATGTTCCACGTTTTTCGTCCTTATATATCGGCATATTCTGGATTCTCCTCTAGCTTAAATAAGTATGCAAGTAACGAGTGCCGTCCTTTTACGTTAAGTCTATCGTATATGTTTAACATCTCGGCTTTTTCTTTGCTTAATTCTCTTTGTTGCGGATACATCGTTAGCGTTGAATTTCTGCTAAAGGCTATTCCATTGTTTGCTTGGACTGTTTCGACGTTCGTTGCAGTATCGTTTGTCAATCCCAACAAATAATCTGTGCTTACTTGTAATATTTCCGACAATTTTAATAGGTGCTTTTTTCGAGGTACAGCATCGCCACGTTCCCATTTGCTTACAGCCGATTGCTCAATACCCAGCAATAAAGCTATCTCTTTTTGCGTTATATCTTTAGATTTTCTTGCTAATAATATATTGTTCATACCCTAGTGCCTCCCTTAAAATATTGATTGTTTACATTTAATGTTATTTAATGTTATCTACTACATATATTTTATAACTTTTTGGAATAAAATACAAATATTATTTTACTGTAAACAAAAAAAATAAACTCAACTCAATCAAAATAAACCCAAATATAAAGGATAAAAAAGCAAATAAAAAATTTTTTCACAAATAAAACGAATAAAATCGACCAATCTGTGCGCTAAATGTGCGCCAAATTTTATTCCCCCCAACAAAAAAGGGGCTAACAAAACCCCCTTTTGTAACCCCCAAAATTACCCCCTTTTTACCCAAAAACTACCCTATTTTATCAACCAAAAAAACACAATTATCCCCTAAAAAAAATTACCCTACTTTACCCGATAAACCATCTCCCGAGTAAGCGAATCCCTACGATTACCACCCCGTTGCAACAAACTCCCACACCCGCAATCCAAGCACGGCTCGCCAAATAACCTATCCAAAAAAGGATTACCATAATGACTCAAATAAACGGCTTGCACATTATCTAACCGTTTAACCACATCTAACCAATCTAAAAACCTTGCCCAATCAAACGCCGTTTCTTCTATATAACCATCATATTTTGAGTTCATGTAACCATAATATGGAGGGTCGCAATAGATAACTGCATTTTCGGCTGTTATTTTAACATCGGCAAAATCTAACTGCGAAAATTGCGTTTTACCTGCCCCGACAAGCAGGTTTTGCAACTGCATTGAATTTTGCACTTGTTCAACCTGTTGCAAACATTGCAGCTGTTGCACGCGTTCTAGTTGTTGCAAGCGTTGCAGTTGCTCAACGCTAAACTGGCAACGGTGGAAGGTTACCTGTTTAATTTGCCCATTTTCCCACTGGCTACCTTGGATGGTCTCATTTTCCAAGCGTTGCATTTTTTCCACCTGTCTGCCCCTGCCCGTCCGGCAGGCGGGCGACAGGCAGGCCGCTTGCTTGTAGGTCGCTGTTTGCTTGTAATTTTGAGGGCTTGCATGATTTCGCAAAATATCCATTGCTAAATTATGCTTAATTTCCGCCGTTTCTTTTGCGTATATATACTCGCGGCTGGTGTAGCCCCAACTATTGCACATCAAAATTAAATGCTCTTTGCCGTTTTTGTGGGGTTTGTTGCGTATTTCATAAAACGTTTGTAAGTCAACCAAAATGTCGATATGCCTGTATTCTAGGGAAAACATATACTCCAAAATGGGCAAAATTCGCTTGTCGTATACATTGCTAATGGTGGGAACGTTGCAAATTGCCGCTTCTGCGGTCATTGCTAATCCACCTGCGAAAATATCGTAAA
>WRKG01000216.1 GCA_009778185.1 Bacillota bacterium | reverse complement strand
AATATAACGAGCCGCAACACAAGCAACCTTGGAAGTTGTCAGGGTTCGCAGTAGCTGGCGAAAAAACGCTTGGCAAGCGGCTTACAGGATTATTCAAATATCTTCCGCAACGTGCAAAATATTTTGACCACGCAACCGAAATAGTTTACGATACCACAATGGGCAAGCCCGATTGCGATTTTGACCACATTATTAAAGATAGAATTGAACGATTTCCGATTGACTTTATAGTGGACTGTTGCAGCAAAGAATTTACCGAAATTGACGGAATTGACTTGCAAAAAGCAACATCTAAAGTGCATTTACCGCAAGAAGAATGGGAAATAGAGAAAAAAACTAGAGAAGATTATTTCCACAAGTTAGGTAACAAAATATTTGAAGACTCGCGTACCTATAAAAAATTAAAAAATGGTTTTGAAAATGCGTTGGAGGTAGTTTTTAAGCGTATCGTTTGGAATTATAAAACTGTAAGCCCAATGTATTCGCCACGAGAAAATAAAATGTTATTACTTTTGCCATTGGCTTTAACAACAGACGAAATAGTGGATTTAGCTTTAGTTGTAGAAAAAACCCAGTCTGGTCGCTATCAAGGACACACCGTTTTACCGCTTTGGATGGCTCATAGCAACGCACGGTTGGTTATGCGTCCCGATAACGACTGGCTAAAACCAGAAGAACTTGAAAATTCTAATGCGGATATAAATAATTTAGAACATATTTAACCAATTTTATAAACTTAACCGCCTGTAATTTTGCTAATTCAGGCGGTAATATTTTGTAAACCCCAATTTTTTGTCTGGGATTTTTGGCTATACTAAACCAACTTAACCCGCCTACTGCGGACAGGCAAAAAATGCGGGCGGATAATATCCGCCCCCTACATCAATTACCGTACTTTTTTCTTATTAAATGCGGACGGCACAAGCCTATACGCCTCTTTTTTGTCGGGCTTGGTTGTGTAACGTGTTGCGATTCGTTCGCCGCAATTTGGGCAAAAAATAGCCCCATGATATTTTGTGAAATCCAAAACGCCGTCTATTATGCGGTCGTTGTACATTTTTACAAAATTGCTTTCGCCCACTTTTTGATAGTTTGCTATAAAAGTTTTGCATTTTGCACAACTTACCGCCAAAATATGACTTCCTCGGACTTTGCGACAGTTTTTATTTGCGATTATTTCCATTTGTCAACCTCGCTGTTTTTCAATAATATTGTAACTCAACTTAACGAATTTCTTATGCAATAAACGGGAGGATAATATCCGCCCTTTTTCTACTGCACAACTTTATTCTCGCACAAAGCCGAAAATGGACAAACACCGCATTTTGGCTTTTGCGATGTACAAACCGCTCTTCCGTGCAGAATAATTTGTTGGTTGTAATCTATCCAATTTTTTTTGGGCAATCGTTGCATTAACTCCTGTTCGGCTTTTTCTGGACTTTTTTGTTGGGAAGTTACACCCAATCGAAAGGAAACCCTTTTTACATGAGTGTCCACCACAATACTGGGAATCTCAAAAATATGTCCTCTGACAACATTTGCCGTTTTGCGACCGACTCCTGGTAAATTGGTCAAAATGTCAATGTTTGACGGAACTTCGCCGTTATGTTCGGTTAATAAAATATTGGCAGATTCTATAATGTGCTTGGCTTTCATGCGAAAAAAGCCTGTCGAGCGAATGTCTTCGCAAAATTCGTCATAATCGGCGGCGGCGAACGCTTGCAAACTTGGATATTTCGCAAATAAAACGGCTGTTACTTGATTTACTCGTATGTCCGTGCATTGCGCACTTAATATTGTCGCAAAAAGTAGTTCGTACGGTTGGCTGTAATTCAAAAAACATTCGCCCTCGAGCGGATATTTCTCAGCCAAAATAGCCAATACTTTTGCAATTTGCTTATTATTGAGCATACTCAAAACCGCCAAATCGTATTAAATGACTTACAATAACGCTGTCCGAAACGTGCGGTTGAATTTCCGTTTGTTGCAAATCGGCAAACTCGGTTAAAGTTTGGATTGTCCACTGAAACCGTGATAATGCTCTGCCGTCCGTGTCTTGTCCAGTTGTAAATGTGTTCCAGTCTTCGATTAGCAACTCGCCAGCAAATGCAAGGGTAATTCCTCCGGAAAACTGCTCGAAGCCGTTCGCTAAAGCACTCGGCGGAGTTTGATTCATTGCCGCAAAATATAAACCGCGGGCAATTTCTAAATCGGATGCTGTAACATATTCCTCAAAAACGGAATCCCAAAGTTGGCTGTACGCAAGGTTGGAATGAAATGCCGCATCCCAAAATTCGGCGGCTCTGCCTTGCATTTGCAAGCGGCGCAACAGTTCACGGTCGAGCGTGCTGTTGTAAACAAAACCGCCATCGCCGCTAAAAACGCCTAACGCCGCCAACTGTTCGCCAAAAACGCCACGGATTGTTTCGCTCATTCCCATAACGCTTTCTGTGAACAAGTCCGCCAAAGATTCGCCCAAACCAAAGGCGTGTCCAATTTCGTGAATTGTCGTAAAGACAAACCAAAATTCTAGCCATTCTTGAATTGTCGCCAAAGCATCTTGCGGAACGGTCGCCAGCAGGAACGGAATCAACGTATCACGCGCGGCGGTGGCTTGTTCGGCTGTCATTGCCAACAACTCGGGAGCAACCTCGGCAATCCAAGGATTAAAAGCACCGACTGTAAACTGCCGCAAAAGCGTTTCCTCAAACGGGACAACGTCCACAAAAATATAAGATTGCTCCATGCCAGCGCCGCCGATGTACAAACCCATGTAAGGAGTAGGGTTTTCGGCGGAAATAGTCGCAAAATGAAACCGAACATTATCCAAAATATTTGTAAGATAATTCTCGTTAAACGGTAGCCGAATATTATCGGCGGCAAAACCACGGCGAATTGCCTGTTGAGCGGCTTGATTTAAGATTGGGTTGACTAAATAGCCTGTTGTTTCGCTAAAAGGCACATATTCAACGTTGACAAATTGCATTTGACTTTGCCAAAGTTCCGTTATATTTGCCGCCAAGCTACCGTTTGCCGTTAAATTGGGATTTTGCCTAAATTGTTCGTCCAGTTCCCACAGCGGTTGCACAATAAATGTGTCGGTTGTTTCCTGCGGATTTTGCAACTGTTCCGCAACATTTGCAGAAATTTGATTTGCCTGTTGCGTAAATTCGACCAAATTTTGGGTAAAAACCTCTTGCGATTCTGGCGTTGCAAGCACCCACGACCGCAAAAATAACGCTCCGCCAATCGGAACTCCCACAACCAACAATAACAAAAAAAATATTGCTAAAAACTTTTTCAAGATAATTCCTCCTAAAACCAAACTTTGGACAATTAGCGACTATATGTAGGGAAAACGGACGGATAATATCCGCCCCTACAGTTTGGCGATTCGTAGGGGCGGATATTATCCGCCCGATATTTCTATAACTCCGCTATTTCTGCAACTTCGCTATTTATACAAATCCCGCTATTTCTCCAACTCCAGCTATTTCTGCAACATCCGCTATTTCTGAAACTTCGCTATTTATACAAATCCCGCTATTTCTCCAACTTCCACTATTTCTACAAATCCAAATATTTCTGAAACGCCCGATATTTTTGTAACTTCCGCTATTTTTGCAACGCCACTGTTTCGAAACTGATTTATTATAATCTTAAAACAATCCACTAATAACGCCATTTTCATTGATGTCGATATTTTCGGCGGCTGGCGTTGCTGGCAAACCTGGCATTGTCATAATATCTCCCGCAAGAGCCACAATAAAACCTGCACCTGCTGACAATTTTAGTTGTCTTACTTTAATTTCAAAATTTGTGGGAGCACCCAATAATTTTGCATTGTCCGAAAAAGAATATTGCGTTTTTGCCATACAAATGGGCAAATTTGCGTAGCCGTCTTTTTCCAGTTGACGAATCATTCTGTTGGCGGCTGGTTCGAAGTTGACTTTGCTTGCTCCGTATATTTTGGTGGCTATTGCGGTTATTTTTTGCTTGATTGTGCTATCTAAATTGTAGGAATAATTTAACGTTGGCTTTTGATTTTCGTCATTTTCGTTGTTTTCAACAATTTTTATTATTTCTTGTGCTAAAGCTAATCCGCCTTGTCCACCTTTTGCGAAAACTTCTGTTAAGGCTACTGGGATATTCTTGTCGGAAAGCACTTTTTGCAGTAAATTTAACTCTGCATCGCTGTCTGTGCCGAACCGATTTAGCGCCACAACCGTTGGAACGCCGTAAACCGTTTGAATATTTTCCAAATGTCGCAATAAATTTGGGATTCCGTTTTCCAGGGCTGGCAAATTTTCGTTGTTCAAGCTATCTTTTGAGCAGCCGCCGTGATGTTTTAAGGCGCGAATAGTTGCAACAACAACCGCCGCATTTGGAGCAAACCCGCCCTTGCGACATTTTATATCAAAAAATTTTTCCGCTCCTAAATCTGCGCCGAAACCTGCCTCGGTAACAACGTAATCCTGTGCTAAAGCTAATCCCAGTTGCGTTGCCCTAATCGAGTTGCAACCGTGAGCAATATTGCCAAAAGGCCCGCCGTGAATCAACGTTGGCGTGTGTTCCAAAGTTTGCACTAAATTAGGATTAAACGCATCTTTCAAAAGAGCCGCCATTGCTCCTTGTGCCTTCAAATCGCCAGCGGTAACGGGATTTCCTTCGGTGGAATAAGCAACCACAATTTTTGCCAAATTTACCTTCAAATCGGTTATATTTTCCGAAAGGCAAAAAACCGCCATAACTTCCGATGCCGCTGTTATGTCAAAATGGGATTCTATCGGCATTCCGTTAGCTTTGCCGCCCAATCCACCGATAATGTTGCGTAGTTGCCGCTCGTTCATATCCAAAACTCGTCCCCACGTTATGCGGCGCAAGTCAATGTTTAAGGCGTTTCCTTGATGTATGTGATTATCCAACATAGCCGCCAACAAATTGTGAGCAGTTGTAATTGCGTGAATATCTCCAGTAAAATGCAGGTTTATGTCCTCCATTGGGATAATTTGGGCATATCCGCCGCCAGCCGCGCCGCCTTTTACGCCAAAAACTGGTCCCAAAGATGGCTCGCGCAAGCAGATGACAACGTGCTTTTTTAGGGCATTAAGAGCATCGCCCAAACCGACTGTTACAGTGGTTTTTCCCTCGCCTGCTGGCGTTGGATTTATCGCAGTTACCAAAATTAGCTTGGGATTATTTGCGGTTTTGGTTGACAATAAATTAACGTCAATTTTTGCCTTGTATTTTCCGTAGGGAATAAGCGAATCTTCGGCGATTCCCAATTTGTCGGCAATTTGTGTTATGGGCAACATTTCGGTTGCTTGGGCTATTTCTATATCTGATTTCATAATTTTCTCCTAATATTAAAATAAAATGTGGCTATTTACCTTATAATTTGCGATAACATTACCGTAGGGGCGGATAATATCCGCCCGTTTTAGCTTACGGGCGGATATTATCCGCCCCTACGAAATATCGAAGATTTTATAGCCGAAAAATAAAATTTTTGTTTACTGCAATTTATAAAACGAAATCATTTCCATTAGTTTTTTTGCTTGTAGGTTGAACTCGATTGCAACGTTGGCGCATTCTTGGCTAGTTGCGGCGGTGGCTTGTACAAGACTGTTAATTCCGTTTACTTCTTTATTAACAAAATCAACTTCGTTTACATTATTGTTAAATCCTGACAAAACAACATCGATAAGTTCTCCAGCTTTTCGTACATCGTTTACCATGTATTCCAAAGCAGTTGCGGTTGACTTTGATGCGTTTATTCCTGCAAAAATTTTTTGCGACGATTCCGTAATTAGCCCTTCGGTTTCCTTTGCGGAGGCTTGGCTGCGATTGGAAAGCGAGCCAACTTCGGTTGCAACTACGGCGAAACCTCTGCCACTTTCGCCAGCTCGTGCCGCTTCGACGGATGCGTTCAGCGAAAGCAAATTTGTTTGAAAAGCAATGTCATCTATCGAACGCAAAACTTTGGAAATTCTAACGCTAGATTCTTGTATTTCGTTCATGGATTGCAACATATCGTGCATTCCGATAAGGCTTTCTTTGCCGTAATTTACAGAATTATCCGATTGCTCCAACAAGAATTTTAAGTTGTCAAGCCCTTTGTGCATGGATTCGTCAATTTGATTTAACGTTGCATTTAGCTCCTGTATTATGCTGCTTTGTTGCGTTGCCGATTCTGCTAGCTTGTCAGTGGACGAAGTTAAGTTGTTCGCCTCTTGTAGCAAAGTTTGCGATGTACTCGATATTTCCAAAAACGAGGTATTAAGATTGTCAATGATAAAATAAAGTGCGTCGCGGATTGGTGCGTACGAGCCTATGTATTCGTGTTGCGGTAATTTGCTTAAATCGCCCGCTGCAATTCCTGTTAAAATTTCAGAAATTTCATCTATAATTTTTAGGTTTTTATTATTTGCCAAATTACAGGCATCTTTAACGGTGTTAAATTCGCCATAAAAATCGCCTTGCAACATATTTAGATGCCCTTTTGAGGTTTCGACAAGGTTATCTTTTATTTTACGCAACGGCTCTTTTGTGGCGGACATTAGCTTGTTTAGAGTGGTTAAAATATGCCGCCATTCGCCTTTTTGGTTGCTTGTATCTATTGTGATGTCAAAATTGCCAACTATTGCACTTTCTGTGAGTTTGGTGATTTCGCTAGTAACTAAAATTAGGTCGTTGCGCAAATCGTCCATTATGACGTTTGCCCAATGCCATTCGCCCTCATAAGAGCGGATTGCAGTAGAAAAATCGCCGTCCGCATATTCTTTTAGCACTTTGAAAAGTTCCAAATAATCGTCAATATAATAATTAAGAAGTACGTTTGTTTGCGTTGCAAATTTTTTGTGCAAGCCCGAATAATTGTCTTCGACTAAACGAGCCTTATAATTGCCGTCTAAATGTTGGTTGATAACATCGTTTGTATCGTTTAGCAAACTTTGGAAACTGCTCATAACATCGGCAAAATGTTTGTACATTTTAGAAACTTGATCACTTGTGTAATTATCGTCCGTCCTAGCAATAAAAATATCCAAATTATCGTTAAAGCGGTAATCTGCCTCAACAATGCGGCGCAGAGTATATTCTAAAATTTTATCGATGACGGTTTTTATGAGCAAGCTAAAAAGTATGCTAGTTGCCAACAAAATAGCAAACACAATAATTTCAAAGTTGTTTTCTACGCTATTGTAAACGGCATAGGTCGCAAAAAAGATTATTGCTGCAAAAGTTAGCAACAACAAAGTAACAGCGACAGTTATCCGCAAACTGGCGGATTTTCTATTAAATTTTGATTGCAAAATTTGTTCCTCCCATTTTTAGGCTATCTTAATCTACCTAGCGTTTTGATGAGTTCATCGATAACAGTTTCGTCGCCGTCTTGTAGCCTTTTGATTACACACGAGCGAATATGACTATCTAGTAAAATTTTCGCTACCGAAGACATTGCCGATTGCACGGCAGAAATCTGTGTAAGGATGTCATCACAATATACATCTTTTTCAATCATAGCGCGGACACCTTTTACTTGTCCTTCAATTTTGTTTAAGCGTATAGTTAAATCCTTATTTACCTTTGCAGAACGATGTATATTACTGGCTATATCGCACGCTGCACATTCATGATTACATTCCATTCGCTGCCTCCTGTGATTTATTGTTATTACTAATTTTATCAAAATAATAAAATTAGGTCAAACAATTTTTGCAATAAATTTTACAAGTTGGCAAAAAAAAGTTATAATAAAAAAAACTAGTAGACAGGATAATAAATTATGAAAGAAAACATTCACGAAAACCACCGCAGCCGCATAAGAAAGCGTTTTACCGAGAACGGCTTAAAAGGTTTTGCCGACCACGAAGTTTTGGAACTTTTGCTATATTATTGTTATCCTCGCAAGGACACAAACGCAATAGCACACGCCATGTTACGAGAATACGGCTCGCTGTACAATCTTTTTGAGGCTGATATACAAGATATTGTCAACCGTTGCAATACCACGCAAAATGTAGCAGTTTTGCTTACGATGATTCCCAAACTTGCCAACCTATATTTTAGCAGTAAATGGACAACCGAAAAGCCCATTTTGGATAACCTAGATACCGCAATAAAATATGCAACTTCGCTATTTATCGGTCGCACAAAAGAAACTTTTTACATATTTTGTTTGGATTCTGCCTATAAACTCAATCAAACAGCACTAATAGCGGAAGGCACGTTATCCGAAACGCCAATATACCCGCGCGAAATCGTATCTGAAGCCTTAAAACATCAAGCGGTAAACCTAATTTTGGCACACAACCATCCCAGCGGAAACGCAACGCCCTCCCATCAGGACATCGAGACCACAAAAAAAATAGCCGAAATAATGCAATTCCTAGGAATAACCCTAATCGACCACCTAATAATTGCAGGCATAAACCACTACAGTTTCGCCGCCAACAAAAGCATAGTTTTTGGATATTAAAACCTCGGGCGCTGCCCGAACCCGCAAGGACGCGCGCGCCCTTGACCCGCAAATTGGTTAATGTTAGAATATCGTATTTGCCGTTGTGGTTGTCATAATTGTTGTAAAATGTTAAAAAATTGCAATTTTAGAACAAACTACTGATTCGCATTATTAACGAGTAGCATTCTATAAAATTTCCCAATAAAAAAATGTGCGGGTCAAGGGGCGCGCTCCTTGCGGGGTTTGGGGCAGAGCCCCAAGGTTTTATATTCCTCTTTTGATAGGCAAGCGTATTGTAAAAATAGAACCCTCGTTTATGTTGCTGGTTAGCTGAATTGTGCCGTTGTGTAGCAATATTGCTGTGTGAGAAATTGCCAAACCTAAACCTGTGCCGCCAGTTCCACGGGAACGCATTTTGTCGACCCTGTAAAAACGGTTGAATATCATGCTTTGCTCTTCTTCTGGGATGCCGATTCCTGTATCTTGAATTGTTATTAGGGCGTTTTGGTAATCGGAATTTACCATTACTTTTACTGTGCCGCCGCTGGGCGTGTATTTTATGCCGTTTTCTACTATGTTCGATATTGCTAAACTTAATTTTACTTCGTCCGCATCCAGGATGACTTGGCGGACATCTTCGTATAAAAGAACAATTTTCTTTTGCTCGGCGATGGGCGATAGCCGTTTTAGAATATTTTCAACCAAAATATTGAGTTCTACCGAGGAAATATGTAAACCATGTTCGCGCCTGTCGAGTTTGACCAGTTCTAATAAGTCGTTGACAATAACGGTCATTCGGTCAACTTCGGAATTTATATCTTGCAAAAATTCGCGGTACGTTTCTATTGGCGTGTTTTCTTCCAATAAAATTGATTCTGATAGCACTTTTATTGAACTTAACGGCGTTTTTAGTTCGTGAGATACGTTTGATACAAATTCTTCACGAGCTTTTTCGGCTTGCTCTAGCTTTTCGCTCATGTTGTTGAAAGAATGCCCTAAATAACTGTATTCATCTTGTCCTTTAACGTTTACTCGGTGCGTAAAATGCCCGTCGGACATTTTGCTAACAACGCGCAAAATCCCTTTCAACGGGCTAATTAAAAATTGCGATGCGAAAAAAACAAGCACACAAACAACGATTCCTGCAATAACGGCGTACAGCAAAATTGTGTAACGGATTAACGCAAGCGAGTCAAATACATCTGATGCGGATTCGGCTAACAAAACCGCGCCGATTCGCTCGCCGCTTTCGTTGAATATTGCCGAAGCGGCGTATACAACTTCCTCTTCACGGTTTATGCCGACTGTGCTACCAGTTCCCGTTACGGCACTGACGACTTCGGGAACAATTATTGTGTTGCGTGCTTGCAACATATTTGTATCGTGAACCACCATAAAACGGTTGTCAAAAACAATAATGCGGTACGAACCCGCTTGACTTCGCGCGGAAATTCCTTGATTTATCGCCATCATGAGCGGTCCTTGAAGTAAATTGTCAAAATAATTTGCGTTGGTTAAAGTTCCCGCTTCAACGTGAGCGGTGTATTGTAGGCGGCGATGACGTTCGGCAATGTAATAATTTTCAATATCGTTGAGGACGGTTATAAAAAAAAACACGACAGGAATTATGCCGACTAAAAGGTAACTTAACGCCAATTTCCAGCGGATGCTGTGATACCAAGCCATTTTACCCAAAATAGTAACCTACTCCCCATTTTGTGAAAATATATTTTGGCTCGCTGGGAACATCTTCGATTTTTTCGCGCAATCGGCGAACGTGAACATCAACCGTGCGGACATCTCCAGCGGTTTCGTTGCCCCAAATTTCGTGCAGCAAATTTTCTCGTGAGTAAACCCTGCCGAGATTATCCATAAAAAAAGTTAGCAGATCAAATTCTTTGGCGGTCAAATGAATTTCTTTTTGGCGGATAAAAACGCGCCGCGAATTGTAATCTAGTAAAATATCCTTGTGAACGATTTCGTTGCTTTTTTCCACCACAGCAGGTTTAGAGCTGCGGCGCAAAATTGCTTTAATTCTTGCTTTAAGTTCTAATATATTAAACGGTTTTGTGATGTAATCGTCTGCACCGTATTCTAATCCCATAATTTTGTCCATATCGTCGCCTTTTGCGGTAACCATTACAACGGGAACTTCGCTAAATTCGCGGATTTGCTGACAAACAGAAGTACCGTCCATTTTGGGCAACATTACATCTAAAATAATAAGGTCAAATTTTTTGCTTTTTGCGAGATTCAAGGCTTCTTCGCCATCGTAAGCAACATCGACCAACATACCATCTTGTTCCAAACTAAATTTTATACCCTTTACAATAAGTTTTTCGTCATCCACTATTAAAATATGATGCTCCATTAAAAACCCTCCTTTATTTGCAAAATAATTATACCAAAAAAAAGAGAGTACGTAAAATATAAACGTACTCTTTTAATTTACTAAAAAATTTATTAAAAAAGTTGCTAAAAATTAAGCGGCGGCGGTTTGCAAATACAAGTTAATTTCTTCTACCAGAGCATCGGAATCTATTGAGTGAACCATTCCGGCTTGTTCAAGCGACTCGCCACGAGCGGACGGGCAACCAACGCAGTGCATTCCCGAGCGCATTAAAATCATTGCTATACCGTTAGTTTCGTCTTTACGTAAAATTTCACCTATAGTCATATCTTTAGTAACAGCCATAAAAATTCTCCTTTACCTAAGCAGGGCAAAGCCCCTGTAATATTTGAAAATTGCGCGGCCCAAAATTTTATCCCGTTGCACAAAAGGATTACGCCAAAAACGGGAGTCTTCCGAGTTACCACGGTTATCTCCAAGCATAAAGTAGCTATTTTGAGGAACAACGAATGGACCGTAATTTCCGGTTGCAATATCTCGTATAAAGTCGTCGCGCAATGGAATAGAGTTATCGTCGATAAAAACCAAGCCGTCTATAATGTTGACAGTTTCGCCAGGCAATCCAATAATGCGCTTTACGTACAGTCTGCTCTCGTCGTCTGGGAACGGAAAAATAATTATATCGAAACGTTGAGGTGCAGAAAACAGGTACGACAAACGGAAGGCGACTATTCGGTCGTTTGGCATAATAATATTTTCCATCGAACCAGTAGGAATAGACGCATTAACTATAATAAATTGGTTAATGACCAATGCGACAACCAACACAAAAAAAATCATTTTAGACCACGTTAAAATTTCGTCAATTATCAAGGTTTTCATCGAAGTGGCTTCATCGTTGTTATCGGTATGTTCAGCATTATCAGTATTTAACATAATTACCTCCGTTTTTTACAACTTACAATTTTATTGTAGCATGGTAGAAAAGATAAGTCAAATAAAATTATTGAAAATTTCCCAAAAATAATTTATAATGATAACAGAAAATTTAAGGAGGGCATTATGAAAATCAAAACAACCGACAAATCCAACAAAAAAGCCAAAATACAATGGCACGATGCGTTTTTCTCCGCTCTCCAACTGGAATTGCACGATTACGCCGATTTGCTGATTTTCGAAGATGAGCATCAGCTAAGCAAAAAGGCACTTATAGTAGACGTTTTGGTCATCAAAAAAACGGCGGATGTTCAGATAAACAAAAATATTGGGCAAATTTTCAAAATGCACAACATTTTCGAGTATAAATCCGAACGAGATAGTTTGTCAATATGGGATTATAACAAGGTTTTGAGTTATGCTTACAGCTACTCGGCAAACGGGAAAATTCCGATTGACGATATAACGATAAGTTTTGCGGCTACACAAAAGCCTGTCAAATTGCTGAAATATCTAACGCACGAGCGAGGTTTTACAGTTGACGAAATAAGCACGGGAATATATTATGTTAAGGGCGAAACGTTCGCAACGCAAATATTGGTAAACAAGCAACTTGGCGAAAATGTGTTCCTAAAAACCTTGCGCCGCCGCCTAACAAAGCATGATGTGGAAAAAATGTTGACCGCCTACATTAAATATAACCCGCTAGAAAAAGACGAGACGTTTCTTAATCGTGTGTTTAATGCGAATAAAAAGAGTTTTGAGGAGGTTTTAGATATGCTAGATTCCAATGTACGAGATGCTTTTTATGAAAGTTTTAGGAAAAGTGGCAAATTAGCTGAAGTAGAAAAACAGGCTGAAGAGCGTGGTAAAGAGATTGGTACAGAGATTGGCAAAGAGATTGGTACAAAAATTGGTACAAAAATTGGTACAGAAATTGGCAAAGAAATTGGCAAAGAGATTGGCAAAGAGATTGGCAAAGAAATTGGCAAAGAAGAAAATGCCCGTGAAAATGCTTTTGAAATGCTAAAAAGAAACTTTGACGCAAAAGATGTAGCCGCTATTCTTAAAAA
>WRKG01000215.1 GCA_009778185.1 Bacillota bacterium | reverse complement strand
TTAAAATTTTGTCTTAAAACCTTAAAACCTTGGGGCGCTGCCCCAAACCCCGCAAGGAGCGTGCCCCTCCCGCCTGCCGGCGGGCAGGTGACCCGCTTTTTGGTTAGGTTGAAGTTGCTTTTGCCAATGGCGAAAATTTTTTGTATAACGGTTTTCATTTGTCATATCGTAGGGGCGGATAATATCCGCCCGCAAACCTAAATTGGCGGACGGGCAAGTAATTTCCGCCCCTACAAAATACTGTTATATAATAAAAAAATATTATCAAAATGTTGCACTATAGGAGGTTAAAGCCGTGATAAAAGCGACATCACTACAAACAGATTTGATAGATGATATGCAGCTGGCTTGTCAAGATTTAGAACAGCAGTTTTTTGCAAGTGGCTTAATTCTGCAAAAAAACAGCGTTGGAATAATCCAATGCGATCCCGAATTTTTAGAACTGGGTATTTTGGATTTATTATACAAAACCCTGAATATACCGCTAGTTGGCGGAACTACAATATCTGTTGCAACTAATAATGCCGTTGGTAATTTTCAATTTTCAATGCTTATTCTTACCAGCAACGAGATTGATTTTGTTGTGCAACACACAACTGGGCTTGCCGACGATCACGAGCAAGCAATAGAGCAATCCCTTAAACCGCTAGTATCTAAAGCAAAGTTAAACTTGGTAATGCTTTTTCCAACCGTAACCGACAACGACAATTTTCCAGGCGATTTTTACGTGGAATCTGCCGAAAAAATTTGCGGAAATGTGCCAATTTTCGGCACTTTAAGCGTAAACGAGGCAACCCGAGACTTTGAACGAAGTATGTCCATTTGCAACGACAAAATTTTTAACAAAGAATTAACATACCTACTATTTTTTGGCGATATTTCTCCACGATTTTTTATTGCAACTTCGCCAATAGGCACAAATTTTACCGAAGATACAGTTGTTGTAACCAAAGTGAAAGATCACATTGTGCAAGAAATCAACAACACGCTTGCGGTGGAATATTTCGAAAATATCGGCTTGGCTACCAACGGAACACTCGCAGATGGTGCGTATTTTGTGCCTTTTTTGATAACAACCGCCACGGACGAAACCGAAGATTCCCATGCAAAGCCAGTTAGGCAATTTGTGCGCGCAATAATGTACTTCAACGATGACGGACACGCCGTATTTAGAGGGAAAATTCCCGAAGGTGCGCGGCTTTCGTTCGCCTCGCTAAATGCGGTTGATATTGTGCAGGCAACTTCCGAGGTTGTCGCACAAATTTCTGAAGAAAGTCAAGTAAACGCCGCAATAATTTTTTCGTGCATAATTAGGCAACTTAGCATTGGTCCAAATCCGTTCAAAGAATTGGAAAAAGTCCAAGAAATACTGAAAGATACGCCGTTTATTGCATCGTATTCGGGCGGCGAAATTTCT
Source organism: Bacillota bacterium (assembly GCA_009778185.1). Classification (GTDB taxonomy): domain Bacteria; phylum Bacillota; class Clostridia; order Lachnospirales; family WQUN01; genus WRKG01. The sequence continues at coordinate 11,389 of WRKG01000215.1, read as the reverse complement.
CCTGTAAATTATAAAAATCGTGAGCAATCGCTTAATACTTTTCATAATTATTCGCTTATTGCCTGTTTGCTGTAGGTTTTACAATGGAATGGCGTATTAAAAAATTGATTGACGCTTTAGCAGGGTTTATTTTCGGATTATTATTTTTATTGTGGTTTTCGGCTTGTGATTCGGCAAGTTTACCAAGTTCGCTAAATTTGCCGAGTTTACAAAATTTGCCAACCGCCGCACAAGATTTTTTGCAAGATAATTTACAAAATTCGCAAATTTCCCAAGAATACGAAGAAATTCGCATTGCGACAGCGTGGCAATATTTATATCTATTTGAAGAGCAAATTATCCAGTTGCAACAGGATTACAATATAAATTTGCTAGAAATTGCAATAGAAAATATACTCGAAGTTTTGCAATCTAGCATAATGTCTGGCGAGCCGTTTGCCGATGTGGTTTTGTTGAGCGGCGATATGATGTTTTCGGCAATAACCGACAATTTAATTTACGCATTGGATGAGTTTATTCCGCAGGATTCGGCAGTGTGGCGAAACAGGCGAAACTTGCAAGATTTGCAAAATGGGCAAAATACGCCAAGCCGTCGAGGTCGCCGTGTTAGCTATATACAGCCAACCGCCGAGTTTGTGGGTTTGCATTGGGCGATTGTTCCTTATACGATAAATATTTATGGTACGTTTTTGGGTGTCAACCTTGATATACTCAACAGTGTAAATGTGCCAAATCCAGCGACATTGTATCAAGCTGGCAACTGGAATTTTGATCAATTTAGTCAAATTTTACAGCAGGTAGAACAAGCGGAAAACGGCTATTTTGGCATAAGTGGCAACTCTGCCGAAATAATTACTCATTTAATAGCCGCAAATGACGGAGTTCTCACGCAAAATTTTTACTATGCCTATGAAGATTACCGCACAATCGCAGCTTTAGAGTTCGCTCGGCAAATTTTACAAAATTCTCCGCAAGGTTTACAAAATGAACCTTTGGCATTTTTAACGGGAGAATCGGCGTTTTTTCCCTTAAATGAGTGGATTCTTCAGCAAGTACAGCCAACTGGGATAAATTTTCGCTACACAATCGTACCATTCCCGCGCGGGCCCGATAACACAAGCGGAGCAACGTTTATGCAGGGTTTTAGCACTGGTTTAACGTTCCCTCGCAACACGCAAAACGCAACAGCGGCGTATTATGCACTAGAACAGCTGTTCTCGTTAACCGACAGGCAACAGTTGCAATCCCAAGAAACCGAATACATGACAACCCTTTTTACAAACAGCACCGATGCTTTTCGTGCAGTAAACATCTTGCAGGAGCAAGGCAAATTTGACATTGGCATGGCGATTCCAACTTTTACATGGTTGCACGCTATTTTTGCCGAAACTTTTACACAAAATGTTTCGCAAAGTTCAAGCGTTCCAACAATAGTTGAGCAGTTTAGGCGACCGCAACAAAATATTATTGACACAACTTTGGAAAATTGGATAATTAGGAATTAAAAAATCGAATCAGCACCTTAATTTATAATGCAATATTTCGACATTTGCCGTAGGGGCGAATCCGTCTGCTGGACGGGCAGGTAATATCCGCCCCTACATTTTTAGCAATTTAGACGACCAAAGCAAAATATTATTGACACAACTTTGGAAAATTGTATAATTAGGAATTAAAAAATGTGCGGGTCACCTGCCCGCCGGCAGGCGGGAGGGGCGCGCTCCTTGCGGGTTCGGGCAGCGCCCGAGGTTTTAATGTTTATCTTTTAGAAAGGATGATTTTATGGTAGGGAGATTTGGAGAATATGGTGGACAATATATTCCAGAAATATTGATGTCGGCGTTAATTGAGTTAAATGTGGCTTATGAAAAGTTGAAAAATGATGAAAATTTTAAGGAAGAATTGGCAAATTTATTGGCGAATTATGCCAACCGTCCGTCTGGGCTGTATTTTGCCCAAAAAATGACGGAAGATTTGGGCGGTGCAAAGGTTTATCTTAAACGGGAAGACTTGAACCATACGGGATCGCACAAAATTAACAATGTTTTAGGACAAGCCTTGCTCGCAAAAAAAATGGGCAAAACTAAGCTAATCGCCGAAACTGGCGCAGGACAGCACGGCGTGGCGGTTGCAACGGCGGCGGCACTTATGGGAATGGAATGCGATATTTTCATGGGAAAATTAGACACCGAACGCCAGGCTTTGAACGTCTTCAAAATGGAGCTTTTGGGCGCAAAAGTTACCGCTGTTACTCGCGGTACAATGACTCTGAAAGATGCCGTAAATGAGGCAATGTGTGAATGGGTTGCACGTATTGCCGATACGCATTATGTAATCGGCTCTGTGGTTGGCCCGCACCCGTTTCCTGCGATGGTGCGCGATTTTCAAAAAATTATCGGCACGGAGATTAAGCAACAAATGCAATCCGCCGAAAACCGCTTACCAGATATGGTTATTGCTTGCGTTGGCGGCGGTAGCAACGCAATGGGCGCGTTTTACGAATTTATCGAGGACGAATCGGTCGAGTTAATCGGTTGCGAGGCGGCTGGTTTGGGAGTTGACACTCCGCAAAATGCCGCAACTATGACAAAAGGCTCTCCTGGGATTTTTCATGGAATGAAATCGTATTTTTGCCAGGATGAATATGGTCAAATTGCGGAAGTTTACTCTATTTCGGCTGGCTTGGATTATCCCGGCGTTGGCCCAGAACACGCCCATTTGTCCGATATAAACCGTGCAAAATATGTCGCAATTACCGATGCCGCCGCTGTAAACGCCTTCGAATATCTTTCTCGTACCGAGGGAATTATCCCTGCAATAGAAAGTTCTCATGCGGTTGCTTACGCCCTCGAAATTGTCCCAACTTTGCCAAAAGATAAAATTGTCGTCATAAATTTGTCTGGCAGAGGAGACAAAGATGTAGATGCAATCGCACAATATAAAAAAAGAGGTTGACAAATGAATAGATTATCCATAGCTTTTACTAGAAGATGCGGCAAAGATCACCGTACTTGTCGCACAGATTGCACCTTTTCCACCAAAAAGGCGTTGATTCCGTTTATTACGGGCGGTTATCCTAATTTAGAAACTAGCGAGCAGTTGATTTTGGCGGCGGCAGATGCTGGTGCCAACATGATAATAATCGGCGTTCCGTTTTCGGACCCTGTTGCGGAAAGTCCGCCCGTGCAGAAAGCGGAAGAAACCGCATTAGCTGGCGGTTGCAACGTTGACAAAATTTTTGAAATAACCGAACGCACATCTTACAAAGTGCAGATTCCTATGTTGTTTAACGTTTATGCAAACTCCATTTTTGTTTACGGCACGGATAAATTTTTGGAAAAGTGCATAAAATCGAGCATTGAAGGCTTGATTGTTCCCGATTTGCCGTTTGAGGAAAAGGCAGAGTTTGCGGCAACGTGCAAAAAACGGGCGGTACAGCTAATCTCGACAATCGTACCGACTGACGAAACACGTTTATCTCAAATTGCCGAAAATGCAGACGGCTTTTTTAACTGCACCGTCGGCATACAAGATATTTCCAGTTTAATGGCACAAGTTAAGCAAATTAAAAATATCCCGTGCGCAATGGGCTTGGACTTGGACTTGGATGAAGTTACAGCCGAGCAGATTAAACAAGTGGCGGCGGACGGCATTATTATAAGTGGCAAAATCGTCGAATTGCTTGACAACGGCGGCGTTTCTTCCGTTGAAGAATATTTGCAAGCCTTGCGAACCGCTTTAGATTCTGTTGCATAAAATAAAATTAAAAATAAAAGTTGCACTAAATTTATTTTTGTGCTATTATAAATTAGAAGTTGTGCAGTAACGAAACGAGGTGAAATTATGGCAAGATGTGAAGTATGTGATAAAGGTATACAAAAAGGACACAGAATAAGCATTACACGTAGCCAAGTATCACGCAGAGCTAACCGAAAATGGTGGCCAAATATAAAACGAGTTCAAATAAAAGAAGCAAACGGAGCTGTCCGCAAGGCAAAAGTATGCACTCGCTGCTTGCGCTCCAACAAGGTAACACGGGCAATATAAAGGTTATTAAAAGGGCTTTTGGGAAAATTTCCTGGAGGTCTTTTTTTTGCAAACAAAATTTTGAAAGCAACGTATATATCTATGAAGAAATAAATTTATTATTTTACGGAGGTTGTAACCATGAACAATAACTTAAATGACGAAAACAAGCGGATTGTTCCCGCCGAAACAAATATTTCGGAGGACGAACTTGTAGAAAGATTAAATGCTCCGCCAGAAAAGCCACGGCGTTTGCGCGGACGGCGGTTGATTCCAATTTTAGTTGTAATATTGCTTGTTACAATAGCAAATAATTTTGTGATTAGCCGTTTTGACCATTTTGGCGGGTTAAGAAATTTTTTGCCCACTAGCGCAGGACAGCACAGAACTAATGTCGACCCAGTGCCGATTCCAGCGGACGGCATTCGTGCATCGTTGCCAATAACATTGACTGCCGATTTAGTCAACGCAAGAATAGTTATAGAACCGCACAACGCAAACGATATTTTTATAACGTACGATTCGCCGAGAAGAGGGCAATTTGTGCCTCCAAGGTACAGCTTAAACGGCACAACATTAGATATTACACAAGAAAGCCCAAATTTTAATTTTGGTGCAAGTTCTAACAGCGGCGGCGTTATCACAATATTTGTCCCGCAAGATACCAACAATGTTTTTGACCTATTGCAACTTTCCACCATTAGCGGAGGAATTAGCATTGACGGAAACACGGGCGTTTATTTGGCGGACAATTTGCTAGTTAGCTCCACCAGTGGCGAAATAACGGCAAACAATTTTAGCGTAATGGATAATTTAGATTTTAGTGTAATATCTGGCAGAATTAGAGCAAGCAATTTGTCCGCCCATCGAGATTTTACAGCACGGTCAACTTCTGGTCGTGTAAATGTGGAATATATTGTTGCCGAAACGGTAACGGCAAGCTCAACTTCGGGTGCTACGTCCGCTAGTTATGTAACAGCTGACCAAATAACGGTTCGCAGCACTTCGGGCAGAGTTCGCATGGATAATTTGCAAACAGATAATCTTGTGGCAGGTTCTACTTCTTCGGGAGTACAGTTGCAAGATTCGCAGATAACTGGCGAAATAACTTTGTCGGCTGTTTCTGGAAGAATTACCCTAAATAATGTTGATGCTAATCCCAATTTAATGAATTTAAGCACCGTTTCAGGTAGAATTACCGTTGACGGTAATCGTTGGCATAATTGAGATTGATTTGAAAATGTAGAGACAGCGGGCGGATAATATCCGCCCCTACGGTTGGCGATTTGTATAAATCGATAATATCCGTCCCATGCGGTTTTGGCGATTTGTATAAATCGATGATTTCCATCCACGCAGTTTTGGCGATTTGTAGGGGCGGATATTATCCGCCCGTTTTTCTACAACAGCCTGTTTTTAGGTTATTCAATACAATTTCCGTCCATACGGTTGGCGGTTTTTATAAATCGATAATATCCGTCCATGCGATTTTGGCGATTTGTATAAATCGATGATTTCCGTTCATGCCGTTGGCGGTTTGTAGGGGCGGATATTATCCGCCCATTTTTTACAAATCCGCAATATTTTATTCCAATAAAAAAGAGGGAGCCCTCTTTTTGTTATATTTATGGCAAATAAGGTTCGTCAGCAGTTAATTCAATTAAGTGTAATTGTCCTGCTCCTAGTTCTTCAAAGCCACGGCGAACAAGGCTATAATTTTGTACACGATTATTTATCGCTGTTGGACTAACTGCCCAAGTTGTGGGGATTGTTGGAACATATTCAAACATTGCCCATTGATAATCGTTGAAAGTTTGTTGACGGAAATCTGGATCCCACATTTGCGTAGAGTTAAACCTATCAAAAATTTCGTCAAAAGTAGCGTTTGTAAATCTTGCACGGTTAAACGCAGAGTCTGGACCAAAAATACCACTTGGGTTTGGCGACCAACCTGTATTCCATGCACCCGACATCATATCAAAAGCATATTCGGTATCTTCGGCAAACCAATCGGAAGTAACTTGGAAATCGTGCGTTGTGCCTTGGAATAAAACTACATTTATGCCAATATCTTGTATAGATTGCAGTTCGTACATTATACGTGCCTCGGCTGCGGGGCTAGCTGCATTATTTACCAAATAGGTTATTTCCATTTGGCTACCGTCTGGGAACTCTCTCCAGCCGTCGCCGTCTATGTCAATAAAACCTGCATCGTCCAAAATTTGCATAGATAATTCTGGGTCAAAGTGGAAGAACGGTACATTTGGATCCATAAATGCACGGTGATGTGGTGCAAAAATGTTTCCTGCTGGGAATACTAACCCAGAGAATAATTCTTGTCCAATTTCAAGGTGCGGAATAGCATGAGCAATAGCACGGCGCAAATTAACATCGCCCATTCTTGCATTTGGATTAGGAATAACACGCATATTTTCGCGGTCAAATCCCAAACCAAGGTTAAATGTTATGTGAGAAAAACTGCTAATATTTGGGTTGGTAAGATACGTAAAGTTTGTAGGGTTCAAAAAGTTAGGAAATTGACTTTGTGGAAACCCTGGCAAAATATCGTATAAGCCCTCTTGTGCTGCGGTTGGAATGCTCATCGGTGGAATAATCTCATAAAGAATACGCTCTACTCGTGGAGCACCCAAGAAATAGTCTTCGTTGCGAACGAACAAAAACGATTCGCCAGGTACATAACTTTCAACTAAGAAAGGTCCAAAGCCCATCATGTTTGTTCTTACGTTTTCGTGTGTGCCCATTTCGGCAACAGGAATATGTTCAAGGTGGTGGCGAGCGGACGGAGTTAGCCAAACATCAAAGTGTTCGATACTTTGTGGAAACTCGTTAAAGTGCATAACCAACTGTCTGTGGTCGTCGGAAAGCACTAATCCCGAAATATAATCAACCTCGCCTGCACGATATTCTTCAACGCCAACTACACGGTTCATAGCAGCACCAAAACGAACGCCCGTATAATCGGGATGAGAAATAACTTCATAGGCAAAAACTAAATCGTTTAAGGTTAGTGGAGTGCCATCGTGCCAGTAAACATCACGTTGCATATTTAAGGTTAAAGTCATGTTGTCAACGTCAACATCAACTGTTGCAATACCATCTTGTGCAAAAATCAACGATGGCGTAGGAGCAACAAAACCGCCACCATGTACAAATCCACCAGCATCTGAGTCAATAACTGTGGTTGTAAACATAGGATCTAAAACGCCACTAAATGTGGTGTTACTGCCAACAGCCCAACGTAAAGTACCGCCAACGTTTGGCAAATTGCCAGCAACTTCAGCAGGAAATTGAGCCAAAACGGCATCTAAAGCAGCCATAGGATCGGCTAAAATTGTTTCTTCGTCTAAATTATCTTGCACGGCGGTCAACGAGCCGTCTTCGGCGGCAGGTACTTCTGCAGCGGGAGCGGTTGCCTCGCCGCCAGTTTGTGCAGGTGGTGCATCTTGCGTTGGTTCGCTGGCACAAGCAGCTAAAGCAAATACCATTGCTAATGCGGCTATTAAAGCCAAAATATTTCTTCTCATAAAAAATCTCCTTTTCTTTTGTGGCACAAAACCCTCAAAACATCGTCAACCATAATTTGATTGGGATGTTTTTGTGCCGATTTTTTTTGTGTACGCTTATCAACAGTTGAGTTTATAAAAATGCAATTTTTCAGCTGCTGATTCGCATTTTATATAATACAGAGCGATTGCCCTGGTATTAACATTTTTAGTTCGCGGTTGCGAAATTTTGTTCTAAAAATTCGGTTACAACGGATAAAAATTCGGTTGCGTTGGCTAGATGTTCTGTTAATTCGTGTTGTTGAACTTCGTAGAAATCTTCGTAATCGCTGGCGTTGCGTGTTTCGGATAAATCTTGTATAACGTCGGAAAATTTTTTATCAAATATTCCTGTTTTGATATAACTTTGGTTAAACCGTGCAATAATACCAGAATGCTTTTTTGAATCAAATAAATCTAATGCTAACACTGCTCGCATAGCGTGGAAAATGGCATAATAAACTCTATTTGCAGCATCGTTAAGAAATATTCCTTCTTCTGCGGTATTTTTAGCTAATTGTAGGCAATTATACGCCTTTCGTAAACGCTCTTTTGCTAAACCTTCAATGTCCAATAATTTCAATCCCTTCTACTAAAATATTTCTAAAAAAATTACTGGCTATACAAAAGCGGTTAAATATTTCACGGCTAGTTATATTGGTTGAAACCACTATATTGTATTCTAAATCTAATTCATTAGTATCTCGGCTTAGCGGCATAAGCTGCGCACAAGCCTCTTTTTGCGGAAGATTAGCAATTACCATATAGTCAATATCCGATTCTTCGTCATAATCGCCGCGAGCGTACGAGCCGTACAAGTAAACTCTATCCAAATTTTCGCCTAAAATTTTTTTTGCGGCATTGTACACACTTTGAGATGTAACTTTAACCATTGGGTTGTCAAAAGGATTATACTCCATTATTTCACTCCTTTCAAAAAGCAAAGGGCGGATAGCAAAACCAACCGCCCTTTGTTTTCAAGTTACGTTAAAGGCAAATTAGGTTATGGTAAAATTGGCTCTTCGGCGGTAAGTTCCCAAAGGTGGATAGCACCAGCACCGACAACGTTAGGATTATCGCGGCGAACCAAACTAAAATTTTGCACACGGTTATTTACGCCAGTTATATCTAAAGGCCAAGTGGTTGGAAAAGCAGGTACAACTGTGCGGAAGTAGTTTTGGAAAGCAGAATATGCTTGCATTCTAGTAGCATCATCCCACATTGCATCCGAGTTAATTGTATCTAAAATAGCGGTAAGTTCGTCGCTAGAATGACGACCAAAATTAAATACAGCTTCTGGTCCCCATATTCCCGATGGATTTGGATCCCAGCCAACGCTCCAGCTGCCCAAAATTATATCAAAAGGCATAGGATCGGAATCAGTTACACGACCAACCCAAACTTGAAAGTCGTGCGTTGTGCCTTCAAATAACACAATATTTATACCAATATCTTGTACAGATTGCAATGCTAATTGAAGTTCTGCTTCGGCGGCTGGCGTAGGTGGGTTTGCACGGAAAATAGAAATAACCATCTCGGAACCGTCAGGAAATTCGCGCCAGCCATCGCCGTTTACGTCAACAAAACCAGCTTCATCTAATAACTGCATAGCATAAGTTGGGTTGTAGTCGAATGGCGGAATGCTAGTATCAATAAAAGGACGGTGCAATGGCGAGAAGATATTTCCCGCAGGAACAACCAAGCCGTCAAAAATATATTCGGCAACATCAGCCCAAGGAATAGAGTGGGCAATAGCACGGCGCAAGTTTACGTTACCCATGCGCATTGTTGCAGGATCGGGAGTAACAACTCTGCCAGCTTCATCGTCATATTCTTCGCCAAGTACAAAAGTCCAGTGGCTAAACGAACTAACAACAGGATCAGTAAGCATAGTAAAATTAGTAGAATCGGCAAATTCGGATACCATTGATGTAGGAATATCGCCAACATCAAACAAGCCAGCTTGCAAAGCCAAAGGAATGTTTGGTGGAGGAACAATCTCGTACAAAATGCGTTCTATTCTAGGAGCGCCCATCCAAAAATCTTCGTTGCGAACAAATAGGTAAGATTCGCCAAAAACGTGGCTTTCTACCATATAAGGACCAAATCCTAAAGTATTTTCGCGAACGTTAGCGTGTTGCATCATTTCCCCTACAGGAATATGCTCTAAATGGTGGCGAGGAGCAGGGCTTGACCAAAAACCAAAATGCTCAAGCGATTGAGGAAACTCTAAAAACTGCATAGTAAGCTGTCTGTGATCGTCGGACAAAATAAGCCCCGAAATTGTATCAGCTTCGCCACTTCTAAATTCATTAACACCTTCGATTATTTCAAAGCTAGAGTCAAAACGTACACCTTGATAATCTGGGTGCGAAATTACTTCAAAAGCAAAAACGAAATCGTTCAAAGTAAGAGGAACGCCGTCATGCCAATTTACTTCGTGCTGTTGAGTTAAAATAACTTGCATATTGTCAACATCAAACTCAACTGCAACAATACCGCTAGTTGGATGTATTGTAAATTGCGGCGTTGCACCAATAAAGTTGCCACCTGTAACAAAACCACCAGCATCGGCATCGTGAGCAGTGCTAGTAAACAAAGGGTCTAAAATGCCGGCAAATGTGGAGTTTACGCCTACAGCGTATCTTAAAGTATTGTTGTCAACGTTAGGTAAATTGCCAGTAACTTCAAAAGGAAACAACTCTGCGGCGGCATCCATTGCAGCTAAAGGATCGCCAGATGCGGCGGCAACGGCTGTTTCGGTTGGTGCAGTTGCAGTTTCGCCGCCACCGCCACCGCCGCCGTTGGTTGTTGTTTCGACTGCAGCGGCTTCTTGTCCAGGTGCAGTTTGTTGCACGGGATCGTTATTTGCACAAGCGGCAAATACCAGTGCGAATGTTAGCATTACTACTAAAATCAACTTTCTTTTCATTTCTTGTCATCTTCTTTCTAAAGATATTTTGCTCTTGCCTAGTTTGTAGAATTGGCAAGGCTTTTGTGCCTATTTGGCAAATTATATATGTTGTGTTTCACATATATCACAAGTTAGTAAAGCAAAAATTTAATTGTATAGATAACTTATTTTAAGTATCGTAAAATTATAACACGATATATTTTTATTGTCAAGTTTTTTTGAAAATTTTTTTATGCTGGTTGCAAATGCTGTGTTTGTAGGGTTTGCAGAGGCTTTGGCGGTTCGATTATTTCTATTGTGGCGATTTCGGCGGCGGTAAATTCGATTAAATAGTCATTAGTACCATCTTCTTTTACTGCAATGGACGGAATGCCGTTGGGAGCATCAAGTTCATGCGTATAAACATCTACAAAACCTATTGTAGTTTTGCCGCTTTTGCCCAATATTTTTACTCTTTTAGATTGATATTCATATCCCCATAAATTTTTCAATTTTATGCACTCCTTTTGCTAGGCACAATATGTGTGCCTGTTTTACTGTAATGTATTGTAAACCTATTGGTGTATTCTTTGACATTTGTTAAAGGGTCAATACAAATAGCTATGTTTTCTTTTAATTCAATGGTTTCTTTTTGATTCCATTTGCCCTTATCGCTAAAATATGCTATACCTGTGCCATGATAAATATCAACCAATTCCTGCGGATTAACCCCGTCCAACAAGTAACTTCGCCCTTCGATGTACAATTCGTGTCCTAAAATATGTCGACCTTGTTTTTCGGGGTTGATAGTTTTGTTTACTTCGGACGATTTTATATATTGTGAAATTTGTTTGTTTATATCCATATTATGCAGGTTGTAATTCTTTTGCGGGTTGAAGTTTTGGAA
>WRKG01000214.1 GCA_009778185.1 Bacillota bacterium | reverse complement strand
GCGAATATTTGCTTGCGTTGACGGTTTCGGTAACGCTGATTATCACGGTAATGATGTCCAAAACGATTGGCTGTTTGTTGCCGTTGCTTGCCAAAAAAATTAACATGGATCCCGCTGTAATGGCTGCTCCGCTGATTACTACTATTGTTGATGCGGCTACTTTGGTTATTTATTTTATGATTGCTACTGTTATTTTGGGGATATGAAGTTGACATTTTAACGATATTTATTCCAACAAGGAGATGATATTATTTTTACAAGTAAGGGGTTACATTTTGAATACGCAAAATACGACGAAAATGACGAGATAAATTTAGCATTAAACAATATCGATATAGATATACAGCAAAAGGAATTTGTCGCAATTTTGGGTTGCAACGGTTCGGGAAAATCCACTTTGGCGAAACATTTGAACGCCCTTTTAGTGCCTACTTCTGGCACATTGTGGGTAAAAGGAATGGATTCCAAAGATGCCAAAAATGTTTGGAACATACGCAGCATTGCAGGAATGGTATTTCAAAACCCCGATAATCAGCTAGTTGCAACCATCGTTGAAGAAGATGTAGCTTTTGGTCCTGAAAATTTGGGCATTCCGCCAGAAGAAATTCGCCGCCGAGTTGATTACGCTCTCGAACGTGTGGGAATGACGCAATTTGCAAAATCGGGTCCGCATTTGCTTTCTGGTGGACAAAAACAGCGTGTTGCAATAGCGGGAATTTTGGCTATGCAGCCCGATTGTATTATTTTGGACGAACCAACGGCAATGCTCGATCCAATCGGCAGGCGCGAGGTAATAAACACGGTTTTGTCGCTTAACAAGGAGTTTGGCATAACCGTAATTTTGATAACCCATTTTATGGAAGAAGCGGCACAAGCCGACAGAATAATCGTAATGGATAGCGGAAACATTGCAATGGACGGAACTCCGACCGCCGTTTTCAAAAACATCGAACAGTTGCGCGCCTTAAGTTTGGATATTCCGCCAGTTGCCGCTTTGGCGGATGCACTGCAACGCAACGGTACAGCCGTTCCCGAAAATATTTTGACGGACGAAGATTTTATAAATTATATGCAAAATCGTACAATAGCCGCCAATTTTGAGGATTTCAACCAAAATTACATTCCCCCAGAAAATATTGTCATCGAGTTGAAACAAATATCCCATATTTACAGCCCAAACACGGTATTTGCCCGTACAGCACTTGATAATATCAACTTTTCGGTGCATTCTGGCGAATTTATCGGAATAATTGGACATACGGGATCGGGCAAAAGCACGTTAATACAACATCTTAACGCATTGTTAAAACCGACCAGCGGCACGGTTTTATTGAACGGAACGGATATTCATGCGGATAAATCCAAATTAAAGGCGATTCGCCAAAAAGTTGGACTAGTTTTTCAATATCCCGAGCATCAGCTTTTCGAAGTTAGCGTTTACAAAGATGTAGCTTTTGGTCCAACAAATATGGGATTATCGCAAGAAGAAATTGACAACCGAGTTAAAGCGGCTCTCGATTTAGTGGGAATAACCGCCGATTTATACGAAAAATCGCCGTTCGAGTTATCAGGTGGACAAAAACGGCGTGTTGCAATCGCTGGCGTTTTGGCAATGCAACCAGATGTTCTAATTTTGGACGAACCCACCGCAGGGCTTGATCCCGCTGGCAAAAACGCAATTCTCAATCAAATTGCAAAAATGCACAACGCCGTAAAAAATACCGTAATTTTGGTTTCGCACAATATGGACGATGTTTCGCGGCTTTCTGACCGAATCGCCGTAATGGACAACGGCAAAATTATTTTAACAGGCACTCCGCAAGAAGTTTTCAGCAATCCGCAATTACTGGAATCCGTTGGATTGTCCGCTCCGCCAATAGCAATTTTAATGGATAAACTCCGCAAAACAGGCTTGAAAATTCCGCAGGGCGTGTTTACGGTGGAAGCTGCTGCTAAAATTTTGCGTGGTTAAATGTGGATTTATAAAAATGTGGACTTTGTAAAACAAAATTATAATGTTGAAATGTAGCAAATGTTGAAATACGGGCGGATAATATCCGTCCGTTTATTCCAAATTTGCAATATTTTGAAATTTTGCAACAATCCCATATTTTAACAAACGCAATTTTTCAACCTATAATTTATATTTCCAATATCCAACCGAAAGGAGTTGTCTTTTAATTGCAATTTGTACGAAAACCGCCGATTACAAAAAAATCGGCTAATTTTATGAATAACAAGCTGTTTTTTTTGTGGCTTTTGGGAATTTTCACTATTGCGGCGATAATATTTGTGAACGCTCGCAATTTGCCGCAGTTTGTGCTTAATCGTGCGGTTGCCGTGAATATTGCCGAGTTTTACGAACGGCTTAAAACTTCTCCTTTGCAAATGGCTCTTCTTTTGCCGAATGTGCTAAATTATGGCTCAATTACAATGCCGATAAGTTGGCAATCGGAACAAAATCGGCTTACTTTTGAATCGGATTTTGCCAACCGTAACTTTGCACTAATTTATTCCGAAAATTGGGATAATTTTGCACTTTTTGTAGATTCTAATCGTTTGGCTGTAAGTGTTCCCAATTTTGAGGAAATTTACGGCGTAAATTTTGCCACTTTTCAATGGGATTTTGCGTATATATCCGAAAATCTCGCAGAAGAAGAATTTGCGTTTTCCCAATTTGTAAATACTATGGAAACCGCTGTAAATATCCCTTTTGAGGAGATTTTGGCGGAAGTTAGACAACTTTTTATAACAAATTTTTTAGCCAAAATAATCATTGAGCAGGAAGAAATCACGGCGAACGGCGAAACTACCGCAGTTTTATCCTTTGAAAGCACAAAGGAAGAAACCGCAACATTTTTTGATGAACTGCTTTTTATTTTGGAAGAGCCTTTTGCGATGATTCCAACATCTCAACACTTGCAAGCAAAAATTCGGCAAATTGCACAAAATACAACTATAAAAACGACTTTTTATGTACAAAACGACAGAATTTTGCAAATTTATATTGATATAAATTTTGCAGATAAATTGGATAATTATCAAATAAATATAAATCTCGATTTTGGCGGCTCGGCAGATTCACCGTGGTTGCTTAATGTACTTTTGACAAGCGAAAAAAGCCAATCTCAAATAACGGCTGAATGGTTATGTTATGAAGTAACAAATGGTTATGTCAACGTTTTTATTTTGAATATAAATGATAACGGCTTTTCCGAGCAAAAAATATTAAATATACATTGGTTGCCAACAAGCGGTTCGTTTCGCTTGTCAAGAGGATTTCATTTGCACGAAAGAACCTTTTTAACGGGCAATTTTACATTTTTCGATGGCTCTGTAATTGGCAATATGAACGATACTTTTTTGTTGCGGTTTCCAGTTGACAAATTTGGTATTGAGGAATTTAGATTAACCGCAAGCGTTGCAAATCCACAAATAGACAAAATAAATTTCCAATCCACAAATAATTGGGATATTAACAATTTGCAAAACATAGTTGACTCGTTTAATCTAACAAATTGGGAAATGTTTAGTCAACTGCCAATTACAAATTGTTCAAATTTTTGGGTTTTTTTCATTGGCAAGCGTTAAAACCAAGTAATGGCAAAGCGTTATCGGTCGCTTGTTTGTTCGTTATAGTAAAATAGTAAATCAATTTAGCAAAAAATGCGGGCGGATATTATCCGCCCGTATTCTCCTACATCGTTCTCCTATATTGTTCTCCTATATTGTTCCCCTACATCATTCTCCTGCATATTCCATTCCACTGCATTATTCCCCCGCATCACTCCCTAAATCAGCAAAACCGCAATATTTACAGCACTCAAAAGGGCTTTAACAGAGGAATTTACAATATTTCGGCTAACTCCTGTGCCGAAAATGACTTTTTTGTCGTTTAGCAGCAAGCCAATATACGTGATTGCTCTGGCTTGATTGCCTAATTCTAGGGCGTGTTGGCTGTAGTGATTTATTTCAAATTGCAGTTGCAAATGGCTAGAAATTGCTTGACAAAAGGCGGCAACAAGTCCGTCTCCGTTGCCTGTGATGCTTGCTTTTTCGCCGTTTTGTTTGATTTCTGCAAAAATTTGCGTTGTTACATCTTTGGAGGTTGGCGTTATGTTGTAAGTGCGTTGCTCGTGCCAAGCGGTCAACTCGATGGGCGAAACTTTGTTTATATAATTTTCCTCGAACAATTCATAAATTTCGGTTGACGATAATTCCGATTTTGCCGTGTCCGATTTTTGCGTTATAATTTTGCCAAAATGCCGTTGCAATGGCTTTGGCAAGATTATCCCGTAAGCCGTTTCCAAAATGTACGCCGCCGCCGCCGAGCCAGATTGGCTGTTTACCCTAATTATTGGGTCGTAATTTCTGCCAACATCTAGCGGATCGATTGGCAAATAGGGCATTTCCCATAAAACAGGGTTGTCATTATTTTGTTGCTTTGTCAACTCTGTTCGTTTGGTTATTCCTTTGCGAATTGCATCTTGGTGCGAGCCTGAAAATGCGGTATAAACTAAATCGCCAGCGTACGGATGCCGCGGATGTACAGGCAATCCCGTATATTTGCTGTAAATTTCGATAGCGGCATCTATATCAGAAAAGTTCAAATTGGGATTTATCCCTTGCGAGTATAAATTCATTGCAATAGTGATAATATCGGCGTTTCCTGTGCGTTCGCCATTGCCAAACAGCGTGCCTTCAACCCTATCTGCACCAGCAAGCAAGCACAGTTCGGTTGCGGCAACGGCTGTTCCGCGATCGTTGTGTCCGTGCAAGCTGATTGTGATATTTTCGCGGTTGTGAATATTTTTGCACATAAACTCGACCATGTCCGCATGAACATTGGGCGTGTGCGTTTCTACTGTGATAGGCAAATTTATAATGATTTCGCTGTTTTTGCCCTTTTGAAAGGTTTTGACAACCTCGTTGCACACCGCAAGAGCAAACTCTGGCTCGGTTTGCGAAAAGCATTCTGGCGAATATTCGAAGGCAAAATTTGTGGTTGGATATTTCTCGGCAAAAGAGCATAGCAAATTAGCCCCAAAAATGGCGAGTTCCAAGGTTTCGGCTTGCGATTTTTGAAAAACCACATTACGATGCAACGGAGAAGTTGCGTTGTACAAATGCACGATTGCCTGTTTTGTGCCGTCCAAAGCGGCGAAAGTTTTTTGTATAAGTTCGTCGCGAGCTGGCGTTAGCACTTGAATTGTAACATCCGATGGAATCAACCCTTTTGTTATTAGGGTTCGCAAAAATTCAAACTCTGTTTGCGATGCGGACGGAAATCCCACTTCAATTTGCTTAAATCCGATTTTTACCAAAAAGTCAAAAAAATCAAGTTTTTGCTGTAAAGTCATGGGCGTTTGCAACGATTGATTGCCGTCGCGCAAATCTACACTGCACCAAATTGGGGCTTTTGTTAGGGTTTTATTTGCCCATGTACGCTCGGGAAATTCTATTATGGGCTTGGCTTGGTATTTTTTGTGATTCATGCGTTATTTTTTACTCCAATTCTAAAAATGAAAATCAGCGGTTGAATTTATGATAAATGCAATTTTCAACTGCTAATTTGATTATATTATTTGTTGCGTAAAATTCTAACTGCTTCTGTACCTGCGATTGCTCCTTGGTAGACGGCTTTTGCAATTTGTTTCATGCCTTTTGTGCAATCGCC
The DNA here is from genome assembly GCA_009778185.1 of Bacillota bacterium. Taxonomy (GTDB): domain Bacteria; phylum Bacillota; class Clostridia; order Lachnospirales; family WQUN01; genus WRKG01. Next base: position 7,126 of record WRKG01000214.1, on the reverse strand, counting down.
AGCCGCCAATAAATTTGGGACATTGGTTGACATTACTTCGTTTACGACAATTTCTGTGCCGTTTAGCAAAGCCCCGCAAGCCGCCGCCAAATTAGAGCTGCCAGCTGTTCCGATTGCCAAAAACAGCCCATTTATCGGTAAAATATCGCCGTCCGCAAAATTTATATGGGAAATTGCTGTATCGCCGTCCAATTTTGCAATTTTTTTGTCGACAATCCGCACATCTTCGGGAAATTGCGAGGTAAGCGGAGCGCCGTCCGTGCATAGCGTAACCGATTTTGCCAACGGCAATAAAGCCTCAACCTCGTGCAAGGCGTACGAACCGCTACCTGCAACGGCTACATCTTTTCCACGGTAAAAAAAGGCATCACATACGGCGCAATAGCTTACGCCCATTCCTTCAAATTTGTCGATGTTTTCCCAGGTTGGCTTAACATGAGATGCTCCTGTTGCCAAAATAACAACACCGCCAAAAAATGAATCGGTGGCTGTTTTAACGGTAAAACCGTTGTTATCGTCTTCGATACGTGTAACTTCTTGCTGTAAAATTTCTGCACCTAGCCTTTTAACTTGTTGTTCGCCGTTTGTCAGTAGCTCTTGACCCAAAATTGGATTGATAAAGCCGTAATAATTTTCTACCTCCTTGGCTTTATTTAAGGCACTTTTGGCGGTTGTGAGAATAGTGGTTTTTATTCCGGCGCGTGTTGCATATATTGCCGCAGAAATTCCTGCTGGTCCACTGCCAATTATTATTAAATTCATGGTTTTAGTTTATCATAAATTTTTGGGTTTGTAAATAGGTTGTTGTAGAAAAGCACCCATTTTCTACAACAAAAAAGCTACTCGTTGTCAAGTAGCTTTTTTATTTTCCAATTTCCAAATCTATCCAATCCGATTAGAAAGCCAAAACAAACCGCCCAAATTATTAAATTTGTGCCAGCCGTCTTCGTAAATGGATGCAACTTCGGTTACTTGCCCATTGCTTGCGGTAGCCACAAATTGCCCTGCGGATTGGCTTGCAATGCCCAAAGTTATTCCATTATGGTTGATTCTGTTTAACGCACCGCTAGAGATTCCTACCAAGTTAAAGTTAAACACAGGATTCTCCCCAATTTCAAGGCGATAATCTGGCGAAAGTGCGATTGGCGGAGCAATGTCAATTCGGATATTGCTATTGGTATCTTCGTTAAGTTGCCGCAACGCAAATGGGTCAAATTCAATCATAAAGCCATTTGCGACCACTTGCAATGTTGCATTTGCCGCCGCAAGCCGTGCAAGATTTCCATGTTGCAAAGTTGCGTTTACTCCGTTTATACCGTTGTCGATTGCCTCAACTCGGACAACAAACGAATTTACGCCCCTGCGAGCATCTCTGCCAGCGGTACGCACTTGCGTTATTGCTTGAGATATAGCGGATTCTGTAATTGTTAGCGTGGCAATTCCGCGAGCGTTTACTCTAATTGGTGCTGTAACTATTGCAGTTGTGGGATCTTCGTTATTGAGATTTAAGTCAACATCGATATTCAAATTGTTGGTGTTATTTTCGGTTTCTGGGCGACGCGTACTTTGCCGACGGCGCGCAGCTTCCAACGATATATTGCTAGAATTTGGCGGAACTAACGGCAAAGTAGAAGATTCTGGAGGTCGCCAGCTGTTGCCATCCCACCACCAACCAGGTAGCGAGTTATTTGGTGGTTGCCAAGTATTTCCGTTCCACCACCAACCGTTGTTCCAGTTGCTGTTTGGTGGTCGCCAAGTATTGCCGTCCCACCACCAACCATTGTTGTTGTTCCAATTTGTGGGAGGTCGCCATGTAGTGCCGTCCCACCACCAATCGCCATTGTTCCAGTTACTGCCTGGAGGTCGCCATGTGTTGCCGTCCCACCACCAACCATTGTTGTTGTTCCAGTTTGTGGGAGGTCGCCACATAGTGCCATCCCACCACCAATCAGGCGGAATATTCGCACCTGGCGGAGGAATAACATTGCCAGGAATTTCTCCGATTGGAGGAACTGGCAAATGCGTTGCTGTTCCTCGGCTGAACGTTATCCTGTAAGTTGTCGTGATGTTGGTTGCCGATGTTACAATAATATCAAGATGGCTTGTTCCGTTGGGCAATATCGCCGAAGCCGTGTTCGGAACTAAAGCATTTTGGTTTGGTACAAAAGTAAATTGTCGCAAGGTAGCAAATGCAAGGTTGCTTGCTATCAAATTATTGTTTAAGCGAAAGCTAACAGTCGTTCCTGTGCCGGTTGTTGGAGAAATGTCAACTACAACTCGGTCAAAGTTTTGCGGAATAACCGTTGTCGCAGAGTAATTTAGCACATTGGGCTGAAAAACTGGCGTAACTCCCACAGCAGAATGAACCGCATTTTGCCACAAGCCAATTCCCAGAGTTGCTATTGTTGTAGCAAAACCGCCGCCTGTTTGTCTAACTTCAAAGTTTACCGTTGACGAATGACCTGTTCCGTCCAAAATAGCGACAACTTGCGTTTGTCCTGCTTCGGCAAGTTCCAAGTTGAGAAAGTGAGCATTGTGAGTGCCAGATGTTCTGTGCGTGGCTGTTTCTCTGCCGTTTACGTTGATTCGCCAACTGATTGTATATTCAAAATTTGGCGGAAACGGCGTATTTGAAGATACCACTGTCGTAAAAAGTCTTGTATCGCCCACAAATCCAACAGCTGCCAAGTTGTTTTGAACAAAGTTCATTCCTGTAATGTTGTAACTTGAAAGGTTTCTTCCAAGTTGATTAAATTGGTCAACTTGATTTCGCAAGGTTGGTTCGGCGAACTCTTCTTCATTTTCTTCGTTCTCTTCATTTAGAAAATCGTTAGGTATGTAGGTTTCCGTTTCGGTTGGCGGTTCGGATATGTTGAAAAAGTCGTTGGATATGTCGGTTTCAGCGGATTGGTCGTTTGTAGTTGATTCTTCAAAGGTTGGTGCATTTTCGAAATTTTCAACGTTGTCAAAATTTTCAACATTGTCAACATTTTCGAAGATTTCGGAATTTTGAGAATTTTCGAAATCTTCAAAAATTTCAAAATTTTCGTTGTTTTCAACATTTTCAAAATTTTCAACATTTTCAAAATCCTCAACAGCGACAATTTCGAAGCCCGCCGATTCAGAATCCTCATCGGCAAAAACGCCAAACGGATTATTCAAAGAAACCACCGTTATTGTCATTACTAACGCAATTAGACAAGCTAAAATGCGTATTTTACTCGGTTTTAATTGCATAATGTGCCTCCTTATAAAAATTATTCGAGTTTTATGTAAACAGAATTATATCACAAAAAAATTTTTTGTGCAATTTTTTTGAAAAAATTTTTATTGACAAATCGAAAATTTGATGATACAATCCTTTCATATTATTAAGCAGACCATTTTGGTCTATAAGGAGAGTGCTCTCATGCAAAAACGTATTTTTGCTTTGGTTGTGGCATTCATTGTTGGATTGGGCGTTGTTTCCCCAGTTTATGCTAATGTCGTTGTTTTGGAAACCGATTTCCCAAATGCGGAAATTGAACTTGAAATCCCTTCTGACCTTGAAGAACCAACCGATTCTGAAGAACCAACCGATTCCGAAGAACCAACCGATTCCGAAGAACCGACTGATTCCGAAGAACCGACCGATTCTGAAGAACCAACCGATTCCGAAGAACCAACCGATTCTGAAGAACCAACCGATTCCGAAGAACCAACCGATTCCGAAGAACCAACCGATTCCGAAGAACCAACCGATTCCGAAGAACCTACCGATTCCGAAGAACCTACCGATTCCGAAGAACCTACTGATTCCGAAGAACCAACCGATTCGGAAGAACCTACCGATTCCGAAGAACCAACCGATTCCGAAGAACTCGAAGAATTGCCAGGAATCCCATTAGAACCGCAAGAGCCAACTTTAACAGCAACGTACATCAACACTTTTGTTGCAGGCGAACCTTTCAAATTTGCTGTAACTAGCGATATGTCGGGAGATTTAGCCGTTGTATTGCAACAAACCAACGAAACAATCCTGCAAACTAGAGTAGAATCCAATGTGCCATTTAGCGTAACTTTTGCAGATACGCTAGATTTTGCTGTGCTTACTTTCGAAATTACAATAATTTCTGACGAATTAAGCGTTTCTCAATACACTTTTTCGGCAGAACGAGAAATTGTAAATTTACGCTTGACAAGCCCTGGAACAAGCATTGCAAGCGGCACAAACACTATCGTTGGTGCGGCTGGCACAGTTGCCAATTTGCAAACTCTGCACAGCGGACTAAACGCAACTGCAATCGATTTGTTAGTTGACAAAACCGCAACTGCACACACGCAAAATCGTGAAAACAGTATAATTTTAACCCTTAGCAACGGAAACGCCGTTGGAATTACAACTCGTTTTCCTGCTGGCGTTGGCAGCACCGATCGCCTTACATTATCCACAAATACACCTATCGAAAACATTGTCCGCGACGGTATGCCCGATGGAGCAAACAACATAAACATGAATAACGCCCAAATTACAGCAATTCAATCTAATCAATTTATGCTGAGCGTAGAAATTGTAGACGGAACATTAACCGCTCGTGTAGATAATCCCGAGTTTACGGATGCACAACGCAACGCAATGACCGCCTCCGTTAATGTGGGCGATGTAACTTTGCAAGATTTGCAAGCACGTGTTCGCAACGGAATGACCGTTACCTACGTTTGGGAACTTTTCGGAACTGGCGGTCCAACGGATATTCCGCCAACCGCACCAACCGATTTAATCGCCGAACCTTTTCACGAGGGAGCAAGGCTTTCTTGGGGCGGAGCAACAACGGCAACGCATTTTAGCATTTGGCAACATACTTCCGCAACGGATACGAATCCGACAGTAGTTGTGCCAGCAACCGCAAATATGGGCAATCGCCAATTTGACGTTGAAAATCTCACAAACGGAACAGCTTACTTTTTCTCGGTTATTGCACATAATGCTTACGGAGAATCGCCACGCTCGGATGTAATTAGCGTTACTCCTGCTGTGCCTACTTTGCCCACTCCGACCAACTTTTTTGCAAGTATAGGCGTTTCGGGGCGAGTTGTGCTTGTTTGGGATGCAGTTGACGTTGCCCAACAATACGAAATTTCTTGGACTCCGTCAAACTCGTCAATGAATGTGTTGCATCCTATGACAAACGCTGTTATTGACGGCTTAACAGACGGCACAAACTACACATTTACCATAGTTGCACAAAATCAATTTGGTAGTTCGTTGCCTGCAACGGTTTCTGCAACGCCAGCATATATCCCGTTTGCTATCGAAGCAGGTGCTTGGTTTGAAACGATTTATGCCGTTTGGCAAGGTCAACCAAATGAAACATACAACGTTTACACCGCTTTAGCAGGAACAAACAACTGGAATCTTGTAAACACGCCAGAACACGCACCTTTAGTTAGAATAATTCAACCTGAAACTTTTACTTGGCGCGTTGATGTTCCTGGCTTGCGAGCAATCGACGGCGAAACTTACGATATTCGCGTAGTTTCCGCCAGCGGTCAAGAGGCAATCGCTAGAAATCTCGCTCCGCAAGCATTCGAGCGCACTGGTTATGCTTTTAGCCCACAATCTCGGCGCGGCGTTACCACAGGCGGATATTTGCCCGACGGCACGGTTGATCCAAACGCAATTATAATTTATGTAACTCACGAAACCATGAATACTGTGCCTGTTCCAACAAGTTTTACAAATATTGGTGCTAATACGCAAGGTTTGCAAGGTATTTTCCGCAACGGAAGAACTGGCAACGCAACAGTTAATCCGCAAAATACAGGAAATCAGCTTATTCCTGATGCGAACGCACAACCTGTAATTGTTCGCTTTATCGGACAAATTGGAACAGCCACCGTTACAGAGGGCGGCGGCGACCATGGCGGTCCATTGCTAACTAACCAGGATTTGCCCGCAGGATTTAACTCGGGTATAAATATGTTCCGCATTCAAGATACATCCAACATCACAATCGAAGGAATCGGTCCAAACGCCACTATTTTTGGTTGGGGATTTCACATAAACCGTTCTGACAACATCGAAATACGCAACTTAACTTTTACGAAATATCCCGACGATGCAATTTTCGTACAGGGCGGAATTAGCAACCGCTATATAAACGCCGATAACTCGGAACCAATCGGCTCTTCTAACGTGTGGATACATCATAACTGGTTTGAAGCAGGTTCTGATAGACCTGGCGGCGATTCCGACCAATCTCATGGTGATGGCTCGGTTGACATTGGCGACGGTTCTTCCTTTATTTCCGTTTCCAACAACCGCTTTTACGGCACTCACAAGTTGGGATTAGTCAACGGTAGCCAAGGACGACCTTTTGCTCGCATTACCTACAACGGAAACTGGTTTAACGAAACAGATACACGGCATCCACGGTTGCGTGCGGCAACTGCTCACGTTTTCAACAACTTTTTTGACAACATGACAACTGGCGGAACGGGCCCACAAGCTGGCGACTGGGGAAATATCATTGCCGAGGGAAATTATTTTCTAAATGTAACACGTCCATTTATGATAAGCGGACAAGGTGCGGCAATAGCAGGAAGAACCAGCAACTGGATGGGAGCAGATACCGCAGGTGCAATTTTAACAAGCGATGTGCCAATGTCTGCAAGTACGCCGACAAATATTCGCAATATTATCGAAGGGCTTGTGCCGAACACTGGTTATTTGAACGCTCCAGCCTTTGACATTACCCAAGATATAGGCTATCACACAGGACACACGCCAACTTTTGGGCAAAACCGCGGTCCGCATATGTTTGGGCACGTTGGACCAACGCAAATTCCTATAAACATGAACCCACGAGATTTTTACAATGTAACCGTTTTACCTGCCAATCAAGCAAGATTGCACGTTATAGCAAACTCTGGGCCAATAGGAAATACCGTTGAATTACCAGAAATTCCCGATCCTGGTCCCGAGCCAGATCCTGGCCCAGGAACAACTACTCCGCATTTAATTTTTAGGGGAGATTTGACAACCGTTGTTTGGGAAGAAGATTTTGCTGGGTTTCAGCCTGGAGCAATTCGCAATCAAGCCATAATCAACGCTTTTGGCTTGGAAATTCGCGCAAATGCTGGAAAC
>WRKG01000213.1 GCA_009778185.1 Bacillota bacterium | reverse complement strand
CGCCCCGCCTCTCCCTCCTACAGGCGGGGCGGTCGCCCACAATCTGCTACAGACGAGTGAGATGGTTGCCCTACATTTTTTATAGTAAATCAACTTAACAAAAAATTCGGACGGATATTATCTGCCATTTTTCTCCTACATAGTTCTATTTTTAAGTTATTTAATTGAGTATTAGCAAATGCAAATTTTTAACGCTTAATTTGCATTGTTATATTAGCTATAAAAAATTTTTAATAACATTAGACAATAATTTACCAATGTGTTACAGTTAAAACATAATATTTTTGAAACGTGTTGACAAATATGCAACTTTGTGATTTTAGTATAATTAGCAGAGCAGAACTCTAGCCTAAATTATGCCATTTTGTCTACCAATAAAAACTTAATTAAAAAAACATAACTGATTAGCTTATTTTCGCATTATGGTTAGGTTGTCGCTTGTGTTTTTTGCTTGTATAAAAACACAATTAGAGTAGGAAGTAAAATGCATGACAAATAGCAATGAGAGCACTTAGAATTATTGCAATTATTGTCATTGTAGCAACTGGATTAGTCCTTTCGAAAACGGAAGTTGCCGCAGCAGGCGTTCCAACAACGGTTATGCTAACAATAGTCAATCCTGTTTGTAGCATTAACTAAACATTTTATCAATCCGGCCGCCACAAAGTTTATCTCGCAGGGGCGTACAATGATGTCACTACGCCTATTGACTAAAACGTTGGGCATTCAAGTGGATTGGAATGGAGCTACTCAAATGGTTGCTATTTTAGGCAATCAAATTTTTAGTCTAACAACAGGGCAGCCGCTTTCAAACAACATAGGAACAGCCGTACTTCATGACGGACGAACATTTGTTCCGCTTAGGTACGTGGCGAATATGTTAGAGGCTGACATGGCTTGGAATGGCGACACGCAGACGATTGCTATTATCAGTGGTGGCAATGCGGCCAGTGGCGATTTTGTCGCAAAATACGTCAAATGCCACTACTCCAATCTGCGTTCCCAAGCACCGTATAATTCATTCGGAATTAGCCGAATTGATTGCTAATTATGAGACGCAAGACGGATCTTCCGATTGTAACTTGAACATTTACGACTCGTGAACGAATTGCGGATCGCAAACGGATTATTTTCGCTTGAACCTGTATCAGGACTAATGATGCCAGTTCGATTTACCGCTAAAAGCACGTATAATCTAGGATTTTTTGGTCATGACCATCCAGTGTATGGGAGTAATCCGAGCATAGCTAGGCAATTATTCAGAGTCTCGAACGTATTGCATGAAAATATTGCATTAGCTAGGAGTGTTTCTGATGCTTTCGAGGGTTTTTGTCCTCTTCTGTCCATGGGGAAAATATGATTACTCCTTGGCTTCGCACTATTTGAGTGGTATTTTATGAGGGACGTTAGGTTCAAAAGTTTGCAGGTCCTTTACTTGTCGAAGTGGCTATAGAATAGAGTGAAGCAATACGTACAGGAACGTCTAGCAATAATTTCAATTAAAGTTTTTGCAAATAATGTGCCTGACGGACATTACAGGATAATGCTAAGTCTTAATTTTTTGGAAATTCTCGTCTGTAGTCCAGTCTGTAATGTATTCAATGAGAGAGATTGGCGTTGAAACTAGAAATTCTGTTAGGATGATAGATTATGATGATAGAAATATTCATACACTTTTTGAGCGACCAACGAGACCAGCCTATTACAACCATATTGAAATTCATGATAGAATAGGTACGTTCATCATATACTTTGATGGTGTCAACATCACTGAAATAGCAATTTTTGCAATAGAAAATGGACTCGACGACGGAAAAGGGGTGACTAGTGGCAGTATTATTATGCCTATTAATGTACTGCCATAAATCACTTAAACGCAAACCTTACGCATAAAATTTTACCTCCCTCCCTTTTTTTGTACAAGGAAGGGGGGATAAATCTCTTGCAATATGCAATTATCGTATGATATAATATACCCATGAGAAATGACATTAAGTAGCTTAAAAATCTTCTCATTCCACAAGCGACTACTTGTGTGTTTGAATTAGTGCAGGGCGGTGGTTTGGTTATTTTACAGTATAAAATATATTTGACATTATTGAAAATACCCTATATAATTGAAAAATCAGCACGATTCTGACTTTAATTTAGACACAAGAACGAGAAACGATGAGAAGAAAGGATGTATAACTTTGCTTAAATTTTTTAAAAATTTTGATTTTATTAAATTTGTAATTATACTAGTTGCTTTTACTGTAACAGTCTTGTTTGTATTTAACATGGTTGGCGTTGTAGCTGGTATTATTTCGGTTATAGCTGCATTAGGCATAATGATAAAATATGGATTTAGCAAAAAAACCCAAGAATCAGCTATGCGTGTTGCAATTTATCTTATAACTGCACAATTCTTTCTCAATTTTAGTTTTAACTTGCTACCTAATATAGAACTTGCGATTTTATGGATTCTTACGACTGTAGTTTCAATCTTTTTGGTTATTTTCAGTTTGATCAACAGAGACAATATTATAAATTGGTGCTATACATTAAAAAATAGTATTTTAGTCGCTTTATGTTTTGGGTTTTTGCCAGTTGTCTTGTCTTTTTCGTCATTTTTCATTTTGGATACAGATTTTATATATGCTCGTTATTTTCGTAAAGGCGTTGAAATCCAGCAAATGTTTCAAGAAACAAATTTTTTGGATTATTTAGACAATTTAGATAGCAATATTTTTAATACCGAAGACAGAAGAACGTTTAGTATAAGCGTATTAAATAACGAAAATATTTTTATTTCGTTTCTTTACGAAAATGAGCAAATTATGCATATATTGAATGAACATGGACTGAATCCCTTAGATATACACGAATATTTCTCTACATTTGTGTATGTATACAACAAATTCGACTTAAATTTTTGGATATTTGGCTATTCAACAGGATTTTTGCTGTTTTGCCTTTACCATAATTATATAAATAAAACTAGAAATCCCTTGCTATTCTTCGGTATTGTAATAGCTATCATAATGTTTTTAAGCACATTTTCAGACGGAGCAATTCTATACTGGTTTCTTAATAATGCTACTTCAGCCACTTTTAGCGTTGAAGAAATTCAAACTATCGACGAATTATTTAGAGGATTGAGCATTGTTTTTGGCGTATTTATAGCGATTGACAGAGTATATAAAAATAAAGAATCAACTCCTTTGAAAACGGGTAATTAAAATAGATTTTATAAACAAGTTGAATAATTTCGATTTATTATAGGCTGGAATACTTTTACACAACTAAAAATCGACTATATTCAAAACCTCAAGGTGGACGTTTGCACCTTTAAACTGACGCATGATAGGCTGTGAATTATATGGAGTAACGGTTTGTTTATTGGAGAATTGTATCTTACGTTTTTGATACGTACAAATATAGATCAATGGATGTTAATGTACATGATGTCGTTTGGGGTTTCTTACGCTTTTTATGACTGCGGGCGTTTTATGATTTGGCCGAATGAGTGGAAGATTAAGGGTTATAATGAAACTTTTGCCAAGATGCCCCACATAATAAAACCGTCAAAAACTAGGCTGATACCTAATACTTGGCATTTGATGTTGTTGATTTTAGTGCCTATGAATTTTGTTGGGGTTTTTGTGCGTATATTTCGATGAAAATTTAACGATTATTGAACTTTGCGTTTAGCCATTGTTCTCCTTTATGCGGTGCTTGATATTTTTTATAGCAGGTTGCGGAATTTTTTCAAAAATTTTTTGACAAATGTAAATTTATAGTGCGTAAAGAGTTTATTTTCAAGGCAAGTGGCAGAAATCTAACTGAATGTCGCAAAAATAGTTGACAAACTATGTCGAATTGTGGTACAATTAGTAGAGCAGTAGCCTAATTTTTGCTTTTTTGTTGACCGCAAAAAACTTAACAACATATAAAAAATAAGCCACATTTTTCACAGTTTGGCGTGGGACATTTAGCAAACACAACCGAAGAGCGTCCTAGACAATTTGCCGCACTCCGAAAAATGCGTAACAAAAAAGGATATTTCCTAGAAACTACCGCAGGGCTTGAAAACGAGCGATATGACACTACCGCAAGACTGGGCAAAAAAAGCGTTAAAATTTCCGATGGCTCTGATATGGCGGCGATGGAAGAAAAGTTTGAGCCATGGACATCCACCAATGTCAACCTATACTTTGAAACCTTGCAAAATTATACCAATGTACTTGATCTAGGTGCAAGTTACGGCTTTTTTATGCGAGAAATCCAAAAACAGCCCAACAGTAACTTCCAAATAGAGGGCATCGAGATTGGCAAAGTCCACCTTGACAATTTTATTGGGGGAAGAGCGGTGCACAATCTTAACATACTTACACAAGATATTCCGCCAAACCTGCGGCATAAATACGATTGCGTGATTTCCATGCACCTGCTAGAACACATTAGCAATCCTGTACTATTTTTGGAAAAGGTCAAAGGACTGCTAAAACCGCACGGCGATGTAATTTTTGAAGTGCCGAATCTGAATTGTCTTTTGGGCAAATTATGTCCAGAATACAAGGATTTTATGTATTTATATGAACTTTGCTCGTATTACACGGCGGAAACGTTGCGGTTGGCATTTGAAAAGGCAGGTTACACAATCCACGAAATCGCCACCCACGAGGTATTCAGCATTGAGAATCATTTGCATTGGATTAGAAACAAAGTGCCGTATACCAAGCACCATCTGCTATATATGCCAGACGAGCGGCTTGAATGGATAAACGAGATTTACAAAAAAGAGATTGGCAAGCAGGGCAAGGGGTTTGTGCTAACAGTTAAGGCAACGCCGAAATAGAGGCAAGCAAAAAGTGCCGCTCGTGGCAGTTTGCATGAGCGGCAATAAGCACGGTGGAGGGTTATTCTTCTTGTTTTTCTTCAATATTTGTTGCTATTTCCTCTTGTTGCATTGCATCTATTTGCCATTTTAGAATTTTTTCTCGTTCTTCGGGAATAGATGTTAGATAGTTGAATCGGTCGACAAATTGCCTAAATCCCTCATCTTTTTCGTAAAATTTTTGTAGTCCTGAGTTCATTATGATTACCTCCTTAACGATTTTGCTCTGTTTGGGCGATGTACGGATTATACTAAATATTATTTTTTAGGGAAAGTATAACTTCATCAGACAGCTTGGTAAGCTCCATGATTTCAGTTATAGGGTAATTTTTTTCAAGTAATCTTATTGCTATTTCGGTTGCTTCTTCAACTCGCCCCTTGGCAAGCCCTTCTACAAGACCCTCGTCCCTAGCCCCCTGCATTTCGCCAGCATACTGCATCATAGATTGCTGCCAGTCGGAATACTTCTTCCGTTCCGTGGGACTGGCGGAAAAATAGTCAAAACGTTCGCAAAATTGCTGATAACCCTCGTCTGCACGAGCGAATGTCTTTGACTCTGGTTGCATTTTAAGCACCTCCCAAATTGGCTTTTAGGGAAAGTATGGTTTCAAGGGGAAGTTCCGTGGCTTGGATAATATTATCAATAGGTATCCCTAATGTTAATAAATTTGTCGCTATTTTTAGTGCTTTTAGTCTTTCGCCCTCGTCCCTAGCCCCCTGCATTTCGCCAGCATACTGCATCATAGACTGCTGCCAATCGGAATACTTCTTCCGCTCCGTGGGACTGGCGGAAAAATAGTCAAAACGCTCGCAAAACTGCTGGTAGCCCTCGTCTGCACGAGCGAATGTCTTTAACTCTGGGTGCATTTTAAGCACCTCCTCTATAGTTTTGCCCTGTGTATGGGCGGTGTACAGCGTGTAGCACCAGCAATATAAACCGTCCTCAAAATTGGGCGGCATATCCAACACCGCTGGCAACTGGATATTGTACACCATGAAATTGTTGATTGCCACCTCTTGCGGCGGCTTTGTATAAAGAATTTTAACAGGTTGCACTAGTTCGCTGTTTGGGCGGATTTTGTAAGCCAGTAGGTTGATTGATATTACTTTGGGCATATTTTCCGCCATCTCTCGGTGCGAATCGCCCTTGCGAGATGTATTGACGAATTTGTACGAGGCTCCAAACAAGTTGCGTTGCAAAATGGTTGGATCTGGGTTTACCTGCACCTCGATTAGTGCCTCAACCTTTTTGGTATACTCGGCATCAACGTCTATTCGGCAACCTCGCACAAGTGGGTCGCTGTTGTTGTCTTGCGGCGTTACCTTTAATATTTTGCCGATTATTTCGCCGTCCGTGGCTAACGTGTTGCGAATTAAACTGTCCGCCGCCTTGCCAGCAACTTCTACATTGGCGAAAATTCCGCTAATTACTGGATCGGCTAACGGCGACATTACATCAGCGTAAAAATGTGTCATAATCTTCAATCCTCGCGATACTATTATAGCATTTATTAGCAAAAAATCAAACTATTTTGAAAGGAAAATTACCATGAAAATAATAGCAGTAATCCTAGCCCGCTACGATTCAAGCCGTTTCCCAGGCAAACCGCTTGCGGATATTCACGGAAAACCCATGATTTGATGGGCTTATCAGCAAACGAAAAAAGTCGCCGAGTTTGCCGATGTTATTGTCGCAACCGATAGCGATAAAATCCTACAAACTTGCTAAAATTTGAGCATGAAAGCCATAATAACCGCAAACACTCACGCAACAGGCACAGGCCGAGTCGCCGAAGTTGGCGACAAAATTCCTGCCGATTGCTACATCAACGTGCAGGGCGACGAGCCAATCATCGAGCCGCAAAATAATAAAGGAGAAGCCATGCTTAAAATAATAGACGTAACCCTTCGAGACGGTAGCTGTGTAAACGATTTCAACTTTGAACAGCACAATATGGAGAAAATCCTCGCCGTCCTGCATGGGTTATAGGTTGACATAATAGAATTAGGCTATATAAACTAAAAACTCGGCTCGGCGAGCGGTCGCACACAATTTTGCAGTCTGCAAGCCACAAACAGCCTTTTGACGGCGAAATTATCATGCAAAAGGGATACAAATCTTGGTGTTAGAGTTTCGCACAAAACGGGATTTATATTTGGATTCTTCAGTCATGGTAATGGGCAAAGGTGCGGGAAATCTCAACACGGAGCTGTTGCTGGAGCATCTCAATTTGTATTACAACGGGCAGTTACGAGATTTTGTCGCTGTTGAAAATAATCGACACCGTGCTAAACCGCATAAAAATTGAGTTTTATTGGGTATACTCGGCGGAATATTATGTTTCGTCCACGCAACACTGCACACTGACTTATGCACAGCATTTTTACAAAAAACATATGTTTCCGATTGACGAAATCGCCGAATTACTGGGCGAAATTGCTCCTAATAAGAAAATTTCGTTTGACAAAAATTATACGAACGCCATTTACAAAAGCTATATCACAAAAGATGTTGACGACAGCTAAAGCATATCCAAATTACGGGAGATTTTCGCCAGGCAAACAGTTTTGCTAATTGCACTTGAGAAATCTAGCGAAACGAAGAGAGCTTCAATTTTGGCGTATATACGGGATAATTCGCAAACGATTGCGATAAGCATTGCTCATATTTATGACAATGTCAACTATATTTTTTTGTCGAATCGCCGCCGTTGATATGCACGTCCAATTTGCACGTTGCAGAGGATGAACGCACTTTTATTGTCAACTATAAAGATTATTTGTGCGAAGACGAGCCGATGGAAAGCAATGCAGGAATGATGACAATTGACCTAATGTGCAAATTTGGCGTTCGAAAGCTGGTTTTGGCGGAGTTTGATGGAGCAGGTTACAAAAAAAGCAACAAATTTGGAAACCGATCCAGTAGATATGGCACAGGTTGACAAAAACAATGCAACGATAATACGGCATATGCAAAAAGCAAGCGGGAATGTTAGGCTAACATTTTTAAAGCCAAGCGTTTACGATAACAAAAAAAGACAGGAAGTTGAAAAGCCAATGATAATCTACAATATGGGTCTTTTGCGGAACTATAGCAAATATTAATGTTATAATAAACCAATTTAACAAAAACTGCTGGTGGATATTATCTGTCCGTGTTTTTCATACAGCAATCGTCTAATTAAGTACAAAACATAAAACTAAAAATATCAACATAATAAAAAATTACTCAACCATTGCTTAGACAAAAAACTTTTCAGCCTTTAACGAAATAAAAAATTTTTCAATTATTCCAAATCGTTCCAAAAAACCTGCAATTCTACATTTTCCGCCTGTTCAAAATAAACTTGCATTCTAATTTGCCCAGTTTGGAAGATAAACTGCTCGGTATTTTCGACTAAATCGTGAATTGCAATAATGTTTATCGTTCCATCTTGTTCGAGGTGCAAAAAAGCGTTACCTGCCGTTAAATTGCCACTGACTGACAAAGCAACCGATTCTCCTGTGCCAATTTGCGGAGAAATTTGCAAAAAGCCGTTTCCGCTGCCAACGCTAACTTGCCAATCTTGGTTGCCTTGCGAGGTACGCAAATTTCTAAAATTGCCGCTGCGTGCGTTGCCAAAGGCATCTTCCGAAGAGCCAGTCGAAAATCCCACAAATTCGGTTTGGCGACTCATGTCAACATCGTTAAATGCAAAAATTATTGTCGCAACAATAGCAAAGACTAAAGTAAAAGCAAAAAATACTCCGCTAACAATTAACGGAATTTTATACAACCCTGGAGCAGACTCTTTTTTAGTACGCCCAATCAGCAAATAGCAGATAAATCCCAAAAAGTTTGGCACAAGCAAAACCAATAGCACCCACAAACCTGGACTTTTATCCGATTTAACTTTAGCATCGTTGTACGTCCAAAGCCCTAAAAATAGGAAAAGTAGCAGCAAACTTATTAACATTAGTGCAACGCTTGCAATTAAGATAATTCCAACCGATTCAGTCAACATAAAATTTCTCCTTTGGATTTTGCAAAATTATTTTGATATTCTGCCATTTTGTGTTTATGGTATATCGTAGGGGCGGATATTATCCGCCCGCAAGCCACAACTGGCGGATAATATCCGCCCCTACATTTTGGCAAATCAATTTTTCAAGTGTTTGATTCAGTCAACATAAAAATTCTCCTTTGGATTTTGCAAAATTATTTTGCCATTTTTTTATTTTTCTAATCGTTGGCGCACAACTTCGTACAGCAAAATTCCGCCAGCGGTTGCGGCATTTAGCGATTCCACGTTGTTGAACATTGGCAATTTTACCGATAAATTCGCCAAATTTAGCACTTGTTGAGATAATCCATTTGCTTCGTTGCCTATTAAAATTCCGCAAGATTCACACAAATTTATATCATAAGCCAAATTTTTTGCTTGCAAACTTGTAGCCACAATATTTGTGCCGTTTTGCTGTAATTGCGGAATAACCTCTGTAAAATCGGCGTTGTCAACTATTGGCACTCGAAAAAACGCTCCTGCGGCGGCTCGTATAACTTTTGGATTGTAAATATCGCAACAGCCAGTGGACAAAATTACAGCTTGAACCTTTGCAGCGGCGGCTGTTCTTATCAAAGTGCCTAAATTGCCAGGATCCGCTATGTTTTCCAATAGCAACAAAAAATTTGGCTTGGGATTTTTTTGCCCATTTTGCAAATTTCCCAAAATATTCGACAATGCAAATGTGCGTTTTTCGCAAACTGCCATAATTCCTTGCGGAGTTACCGTATCGGATATTCCCGAAAAATATTTATCCGATACTTTAATAATCTGAATTTCCCGCTCCAAAAATTTGTCAACCAAATATAATTTGCTTTCGGTGCAAACAAATGCAACAATTTTGAAATTTTCTGTAGGAATTTCTGCGACAAATTTTTCGCCTTCGACAATAAACAGATTAAGCGCGTCGCGTCCCTTTTTCGTTTTTAGGGATTTTATTTGCTTAATCGTTAATTTTTCGTCCATTAGTACAAATAAATAGAGTTGCCGTCCGTTATAATTACGATATTTCCTAATTCGTCGGTACGAAAAACCTCTATTCCTCGCTCTTCCAAGCGTTCCATTATTCGCCAGTTGGGATGTCCAAATTGATTGCCCGCGCCAACTTGAATTACCGCAACATTAGGATTAACCGCATCCAAAAAAGCAGTTGACGACGATGTTGTACTGCCGTGATGTCCCACTTTTAGCACATTTGCGGATATGTTGAATCCTGCTACAATTATTTCATTTTCGGAAAGCTCTTCGGCATCGCCAGTGAACAAAAACGCCGTATTTCCGTGTTGCATATGCAAAACTATCGAATAATCGTTTGTATTTGCGTAAAAGTTCGCATTTGGAGCAACTGCCGTCATTTGTATTTTTCCTGCCGAAAGCAAATCGCCCGCAAGAACAGTTGTAACTTCGATGTTGTTACGCAAAGCGGCATCTAAAAAGCGTTCAAAAGTGTTTGTATCTTGCGTAACGTCGGGCAACCATAATTCCCGAACGGTAAAACGGTCAAAAACGGCGGATAATCCGCCAATGTGGTCGCTGTGCGGATGCGTGGCTACAACGTAATCTAATGTAGTTATTCCCAATTCTTCCAAATAATAGACAACATTGTTGCTAGCGGCGGCTGTTCCACCGTCTATTAAAACGGCATTTTCGGCACTTCTAATTAGAATGCTGTCGCCTTGTCCAACGTCAATGTAATGCACCCAAATTTCTCCGTTGTTTGGCGCAGAGTTTCCCAGCTGTACATCTTGAAAAAAAATCATGGCAAGCAAAATAGTTATTATTACGCCAAAAAAAATTATCGATCGCTTAAAAGATTGCTGGCGTTTGGTTTTTGCTATTGCCGTTTTTCGGTGGTTTTTCTCTTCGGACATAAAAATCCCTCCTTAAATAAATAATATCATAAATAAAGTTTACACGCACATTTTTTTATGCTATAATAAATATTATTCCTTGCACAGCGGTTTTTGTTGTGCCATAGACCAAAAGGAGGTGGAAAGGTTGAATCAATACGAATTGGGCGTAATTATTACCACTAGATTGGACGAAGAAAGCCAAAAAGCCGAACTTGAACGCGTTAAAGAACTTGTAACTAGATTTGGTGGTACAATCGATAAGGTTGACGATTGGGGAAGACGCAAATTGGCGTATCCTATCCAAAAGCAAAATGACGGAATTTATTCTTTCATAACTTTTTCTTCTGATAGCTCCGTGCCTGCTGAAATTACCGCACGTATCAGAATTTTAGAAAACGTGTTGCGCTTTATGATTATAAATATAGAAAAATAGGATGGGTAATTATGAATAAAGTTATTTTAATTGGACGGTTGACAAAAGACCCCGAAATGCGCTACTCCACCAAGGGAGATTCTTTGGCTATTGCGCGTTATACTTTGGCGGTCAATCGGCGGTTCAAACGCGAAGGCTCGCCAGATGCCGACTTTATACAATGCGTATCTTTTGGCAAGCAAGCCGAATTTGTCGAAAAATATTTCAAAAAGGGTTCGCAAATGGCGTGCGTCGGTAGATTAGACGTAAGCACAATGGACGACCAAACAACGGGCAAACGCACATGGTTTACCAGTGTAATTGTGGAAGAAGTTAATTTCACAGAAAGCAGAGCCGCCAATGAGGCTCGCTCTTCTGCCCAAAACGATTATTATGATAGCATTGCCGAGCAATATACACCGCCAGCGTCTTCTGCTCCGCCTGTTGGCAATTTTAACGAAGCTCCCGACGGTTTTGCAGAAATAAAAGATGCTGTTGACGATGACGGCGATTTGCCGTTTTAATTCGCAATTTTAAGGAGGGATATTATGATACCCAAAAGAAGAGGTCGCAGAAAAAAGAAAGTCTGCGTATTTTGCCAAGAAAAAATAAATCACGTTGACTATAAAGATGTACCAAAATTAAAAAGATATATTTCCGAACGTGGTAAAATTTTGCCACGCCGTATTTCTGGCAACTGTGCTAAACATCAACGTAAACTTACTGTATCGATAAAGCAATCGCGGCACATGGCTTTAATGGCTTTTACACAAGAATAACCAAAAAACGCCCTATTTTGGGCGTTTTTATTTTCAATGAAAAAACCCTTAATGGGATATTTTTATTGTTTAGTTTTGGTTGATAATAAATTAAGTTGATAAAAAATGCTGTTGTAGAAAAACGGGCAGACCCGCCTGCTGGACGGGCAGGGAATATCCGCCCGCTTTGCAATAAATTAAATTTTATAAAAAATTCGCATTTTGTCAATCTAAATTTTGTAAATTCAATTTTCAAAATTAACATTGTCAACAAAAAAGATTGCCAACAAAAAATGTTTCCAAAAATTTTGTCATTTTCAAAATTGCCAACCAAAAATATTATAGTAAATCAACTTAATAAAAACCCAAAATTCTAACGGGTCAAGGGGCGAAGCTCCTTGCGGGGTTTGGGGCAGCGCCCCAAGGTTTTGAAAAATTTCAACCCAACCCAACAAACCCCTGTTGTCGCATAGCCTCATACAAAACTATCGCAACGCTACTTGCCAAGTTTAAGCATCTTACCTTATCCGTCATTGGGATTCTAATGCAAGTATCGGGATATTTATCCAAAATAGCCCGCGGAATACCAGCACTTTCTTTTCCGAACATGACAAAAGAACCGTGCGGATAGGTTAATTTAGTGTACGGCGTACTTACTTTAGACGATGCCATAAAGATTGTTGGGTTGTTATTTTTTGCTACAAAGTCATCAAAGTTATCGTAATATTGAACGTCTAAATGTTGCCAATAATCCATTCCAGCACGGCGCAAATGCTTTTCGGTTGTGC
>WRKG01000212.1 GCA_009778185.1 Bacillota bacterium | reverse complement strand
TGTAGACAAATTTTAATTGTAGACAAATTTTAATTGTAGACAAATTTTAATTGTAGACAAACGGGCGGATAATATCCGCCCCTACAAATTGCCCGCCGTAGGGGCGGATATTATCCGCCCGCATTTTCTTAACCCAACATTTTTATTAACTTTGGCTGTTACAATATATGTGCCTGTTACAATATATTTACCTGTTGCAATATACAAAAAATTTTTTGTCATTTTAACCCCCTATTTTGTCCTAAAAACACTTGACAACTTATCAAACCTGTTATATTCTAGGGTTACAATATTTTAACGCATAATTTGCTAATTTGCGAATTTTTCCCAAATTTGTCAAAAATGCGTATTGACGATAATCTATACGTCGGAGGAAAAAACTATGAAAAAATTTTTAACATTAGCAACTTTAATGATAGTTGCTACAAGTCTTTTTGCAGCCTGTGCTGGCGGCAATTCAAATCAAGTTACTGGTTTAAGTGGCGGCGATGGCGTAACAATCGGCGTTTCCATGCCAACGCAAGATTTGCAACGGTGGAATCAAGATGGACAAAACCTGCAACGCTTGCTAATTGAACGTGGTTTTGAAGTAAACTTACAATTTGGCGGAAACGACGTGCCCACTCAAGTTGCACAGCTTGAAAATATGATAGCTTCAGGTGCAGATGTGCTTGTTGTTGCCGCTATCGACGGCGATTCCCTTACAGAAGTATTGGGACAAGCCGAATCCGCTGGTATTCCTGTAATTGCTTACGACCGTCTTATTATGAATACTTCAGCTGTAACTTATTACGCAACTTTTGATAACTTTTTGGTTGGCGTTTTGCAGGGCGAATTTCTTCGTGATGCTCTCGATTTGCCAAATCAACCTGGACCATTTAATATCGAATTTTTTACTGGCGATCCTGGCGACAACAACATCAACTTCTTTTTCCCAGGTGCTATGAGCGTTCTGCAACCGTTTTTAGATGACGGTACTCTTGTTTCGCCGTCTGGACAAACCGCAATCACGGAAGTTGCCACTATTGGCTGGTCTACCGAAAATGCACAAACTCGTATGGAAAACCTAATTGCATTAAACAACCTTACTCCTGGCGGAACGCCACTTCATGCAGTTTTGGCTTCCAATGATTCCACTGCTAACGGCGTTACAAACGCTCTTATAACTGCAGGTTTTACGCCTGAAAATTTCCCAATTATTACTGGACAAGATGCTGACATCGTTTCTGTGCGTAACATGATTGCTGGCACGCAAGCTATGTCTGTTTTCAAAGATACGCGCGTGCTTGCCGAAAACGTCGCTGATATGGTTGCACAAATCGTCAACGGCGAAACGGTTACAATCAACAACACCACCGACTACGACAACGGAGTTTTTGTAGTGCCTACCTATTTGAGCGTTCCCATAGTTGCAACTATAGACAATTATCGTGAACTTCTCATAGATGGCGGCTATTACACCGAAGAAGAAATCGGCGCAAACTAAATTTATTTGAAAGGGCAGACATTGCGTCTGCCCTTCTTACAAAAGGAGCGTTTACAATGACACCTATATTGGAAATGGAACACATAACCAAAGTTTTTCCTGGAGTAAAAGCTCTCGACGATGTTAATTTGGCGGTTTATCCTGGAACAATTCACGCACTGGCTGGCGAAAATGGCGCAGGCAAATCCACGTTGATGAACGTTCTTAGCGGAACTTACGGCTACGGCAGCTATGAAGGGCGAATTCTTTTTAACGGCGAAGAATGCAAATTTTCAAATATAAAAGACAGCGAACGCAAGGGAATAGTCATAATTCACCAAGAATTGGCGTTAAACCCTTATATGAGCATTGGCGAAAATATGTTCCTGGGAAACGAACGAGGAAAGCCGTTTCGCATTGACTGGACAGAAACTTACGAAAAAGCAAGGCATTTTCTCAAAACAGTTGGCTTGGAGGAATCGCCAGAAACGCTTGTGCAAGATATTGGAGTTGGCAAGCAGCAGCTGGTCGAAATCGTAAAAGCACTGGCAAAAAACGTCAAGCTGCTAATTTTGGACGAACCTACCGCATCTCTAAATGAAGATGATTCGCAAACTTTGCTTAATTTGCTGGTTCAATTCAAAAATGAGGGAATGACTTGCATTTTGATAACGCACAAGCTAAAGGAACTGGAGCAAGTTGCAGATACAATCACGATAATTCGCGACGGCACGGTCGTCGAAACGCTTTCCAAGGAAAAAGATTCGGTAGACGAGCATCGCATTGCAAGCGGAATGGTTGGTCGTGAATTGGGCGATTATTATCCCAAGCGGACAAATCAAAAATTTGGCGAAATCTGTTTGGAGGTCAAAAACTGGAACGTAAGTCATCCGCTTTATCGGCATATGAAAGTTTGCGACAACGTAAGTTTTAACTTGCGGCGCGGCGAAGTTGTGGGAATCAGCGGACTTATGGGATCTGGTCGCACAGAGCTTGCCATGAGCATTTTTGGTAAAAGTTATGGTGCAGATATTTCTGGCGAACTTTCCATAAACGGAAAAAGTGTCAACCTTAAAAATGTGAGAGATGCAATCGATAACAAGCTGGCATATGTAACAGAAGACCGCAAAGGACAAGGTTTAGTGCTTTCCAACGAGATACGTCCAAACATAACGCTTGCCAAAACAGAACGCATTGCAACTTTTGGCTTTCATTTGGATAAAGATTTGGAAATATCGGAAGCGAATGCGTATTCCAAGCGATTTGGCGTAAAAAGCACAGGAATTGAGCAAATTGTGGGCAATTTATCTGGTGGCAACCAGCAGAAAGTGCTTTTGGCAAAATGGATGTTCGCCGAGCCAGATATTCTCATTTTGGACGAGCCTACTCGCGGAATTGACGTTGGCGCAAAATTTGAAATTTACACGCTGGTAAACGATTTAATTTCCCAGGGGAAATCTGTGCTAATAATTTCTAGCGAAATGCCCGAAGTTTTGGGAATGTGCGACCGAATTTATATCATGAACGAGGGCAAAATGATTGGCGAATTAACCAGCCAAGAGGCAAATCAGGAAAAAATTATGATGATGATTTTGCAAGCATCTAAAAGTTAGGAGGGATTTTGTGGCTACTTTAGCAAAAAACATTTTGGGCAAATACGCATTATTGATAGTGCTGTTGGCTACTATGATAGTATTTGAAATTTTGCTGCCGTCTGGCGTTTCGCTGTTTAGCGCGCACAATTTGAACAATTTAATTGTGCAAAATAGCTATGTTGTTATTTTGGCAATCGGAATGCTTTTGTGCATTATTTCTGGCGGAAACATCGATTTGGCGGTTGGCAGCATTGTAATTTTGGTGGGAGCCATTGCAGGCATTTTTATTGTAGAATGGGGAATGAATCCATATTTGGCGATTATACTTTGCATGATAATTGGAACGTTAATTGGCTCGTGGCAAGCATTTTGGATTGCTTATATTGGGATTCCGTCATTTATTGTAACCTTGGCAGGAATGCTCACTTTCCGTGGAATTGCCCTAATAATCATGGGCGCGCGCAACATCGGACCTTTCCCAGAAGAATACCGAAATTTATTCAATAGCTTTTTGCCAGCACATTGGTTAAACGATCCAAGCGGCAGTGCGATTTTTGTGTCCACCTTAGTTATTGGAATTTTGGTAAGTGCAGTTATCGTTGTTACAAAAGTGGTTTCCTATGTGCAAAGGCAGCGAAAAGGCTATGAAGTTGGCAACATTGGACAAGAAATGTTGTATCCTATAATTATTTGTGCTGCAATTCTTTTCCTATTTTATCAGTTGGGACATCATAATGGAATGCCAGCGGTTTTGCTAATAATCGGAATAGTTTTTGTTTTGTATAGTTATTTTACGCAAAACACAACTTGGGGACGGCATTTATACGCAATGGGCGGCAACGAAAAAGCGGCGAAGCTTTCTGGAATTGATACAAAGAAGATTCTGTTTTTTGCCTATGCAAACAATGGATTTTTGGCAAGTATAGCGGCTTTAGTGGTTGTTGCTAGGTTTAACCAAGCATCAACGCAAGCTGGCGTTGGCTTCGAACTGGATGTAATAGCAGCCTGTTTTATCGGCGGAGCAAGTGCATACGGCGGAACAGGTAAAGTTGGCGGCGTTGTTATTGGAGCAATTTTCATGGGCGTTTTGAACATGGGAATGTCTCTGCTTGGCGCGGATATAAATCTGCAAAGAGTTATAAACGGCTTTGTGCTTATGGCGGCTGTTACTTTTGATATTATGTCTAAAAAACGGCGTGCTGTTGCTTAGATTAGATTTAAGCAAAATTAAATTTGAGAATACGGGCGGATAATATCCGCCCCTACGGTTGACATTGTAAGGGCGGATATTATCCGCCCGTTTGTTTCCCCTTTGCAATTTTTCAAAATTGCAATATTTTTTCCAAAATTATAATATTTTTTCCAAAATTACAATATTTTTTCCAAAATTGTAATTTTTTTCCAAAATTATAATTTTTTTTCCAAAATTAAAATTTTGTTTACAATATTGCGATTTTTTTCCAAATTCGCTTAATTTTAGTCAAAATCAAATTAAAAAATACGGGCGGATAATATCCACTCCTACGGATTTGCATGGATAATTTTTTATTCAACCTACTCAAAAATTTCCACAATCCATGTGGAAATTTTAGTAATTGCAAACTAAAATTCTTTGTGTTAATATGTTTTTATAAAAATGATAGCCAAGCGAGGAATTTTACAAATGGACAACAAACGTCTTAAACGCCTACTATCGTTACTGCTTAACGAAACTAGCTACACGCCAGCACGAATGTTGGCAGCCGAACTTAATTTAAGCACCAAAACAATCCGCAACCTTATAAAAGATTCCTCTACTTTGTTGCAAAATATTGGTGCTACAATCGAAATTAAATCTGGATATGGTTTTAAGTTGACAATTACTGACCACCCAAAATTTGAAACATTTATGTTTGACCGTAACGAAAAATTGCCTGATAACTCGGACGAGCGCGTGGATTATATCCTGCAAAAACTGCTTGCTAACGGTTATCATAAACTGGCACAATTTGAGAAATCGCTCTACATTGCGCGCAATACGCTTTCTTCCGATATTCGCAAGTTGGAAAATATTTTGTCAAGCTATAATTTGCAAATTGTTCGTAAAGTTCGCCACGGAATCAAGCTAGACGGCACAGAAAACGACATTCGACAACTGCTTACTGAAAAAACAGCTGTTCCGCCCGAAATGCAAACGCAAGTTTCGCAATATATGCAGATTGTCCTTGATCGCCACAAATTTAACGTTTCGGATTATGCTTATCAAGGGCTACTTTTGTATATTTGCGTGGCAATTCAACGTATATCGCAAAATTTTAATTTATCCGAAAATTTGCACATTTACGAAGAAATGCACAATCGCCAAGAGTTCACTATTGCCAGCGAACTTGCCGCTTTGCTTTGCGAAAACTTTACAATCAGCTTTTCTAATGCCGAAATTGCTTACCTTGCCGCAAACTTTGCTGGAAAAAAAATGCGTAACAACAATAACAAAATTACGCCCCGCATGAACATCATAATAGAAGAAATGCTCGAAGAGGTTTATCGTGCTTTTAACATAAATTTGTCAAACGATCTCGAGTTAAAAATATCGCTGTGCCAACATTGCACCGCCCTGGAAATTCGCGTTCGCTACAACTTAAAAGTACATAATCCGCTGTTAAACGAGATGCGACAACAGCATTCTTTAGCCTATCAAATGGCGATTCAGGCTTGCAGCGTTGTAGCAAAACATTTTGGCAAACCTGTGGATGATTCCGAAATTGGCTACATTGCTTTCAACTTTGGGCTTGCACTAGAGCGGCGAAACTCAACAATCAATAAAAAGAACATTTTGCTAGTTTGCTCCACGGGAACTGGCAGCGCAAAATTGTTAGAATATAAATATCGCAACGAGTTTGGCTCGCAAATTGATAATTTGTCAACCTGTAGCGTTGCCGAACTTGCCACCGCCGATTTTTCGCAAATTGATTACATTATATCCACCGTAAAATTAAATGATGATTTTCCTGTACCACATTTGCAAGTGCAGTATTTTTTGACAGAAAGCGACCATTGTGCAATTCGCACAATGCTAACTGGCGATGCAAAAGCATTAGATTATTACAACCGAAATTTATTTATATCCCAGTTGCAAGCCGAAAACCGAACCGAAGTAATAAAAAAAATGTGCAATCATATAGCAAAATACGTTGAGATTCCGCCAAAATTTTACGAATCCGTCATGCAACGAGATGCCGCCGCCAGCACAGAATTTGGTAACATGGTTGCAATGCCGCATCCCAGCGAACTTTTAACCGCGACAACGTTTGTGTGCGTGGCAATTTTGGAAAAGCCGATTATTTGGAAAGAAAAACCTGTACAAGTTGTATTTTTAGTATCTGTACAAACGCAACAAAACCGAGATTTGCAGCCTTTTTATAATTTAACCGCAAAATTTTTGTTAAGTGAAGAATCTATAAACAAGTTGATAAAAACCCCCGATTTTGACAGTTTAACGAAACTCTTGTTAAATTGTTGATAGAATAGGAGAACATTATGGATTTTGAAAATATTATTATGGAAATTATCGTAAATAGCGGCGATGCTCGTAGCACCGCTTTAGAGGCAATAAAAACCGCACGTAAAGGTAATTTGGAAAAAGCCCGACAAATGTTGATAGAATGCGACACGGCAATGTTAAGGGCTCACGAAATTCAAACCAATTTAATTCAATGTGAACTGTGCGGCAAACCCACAGAAATGACTCTGCTGATGGTTCACGCACAAGATCACCTAATGAACGCTTTAACTGTAAAAGAATTGGCAGAACAAATAGTTGAAATGGTAGCTTAAAATAAAATTAAAAAACGGCTTGCGGACGAATGCTATACGTCCGCAAGCCACAATTATAAGGGTTCAGTATAGCATCGTCTCACAGTATTTTTTCAAGGCTTTCTTAAAATTGTGTAAGTCATTTCTAAAATTGGGATTTTTGGAAATAAGTTCTTTAACGCTCATTTCATTGCACGTTAGTAACTCTTTTGCAGATAAACCAAAACCCTCTATCATTTGCTCTGTTAAAATATCGCTAATTTCGCTGTATTCGTCAAATTCATTATTGCAATACCGAATAAGGAAATCGGCAAACCATTTTCGTATTTGCACTTCCATACATCCATGTATATTGGCAATAGAATCAACAATCCTAATCGCTGAAATATTGAAAGATTTATCATTCGATAATGTAAAACGACCATTTGCACGAAACATTTCGTTTTTATCCTCCACAAGCTCGGTTATTTTTCTGACTTGCATGGATTCTAATCCGATTATTTTCAAAATGTTTGGCAAATCTTTTTCTGGTATAAGGCTATAACCAAACACAGATTCAAGGTCGTTAAAATCAATCTTTTGACCGTGATAAGGTTTTGCGAACGCAACGGCATCATTATATCTTTCGGGAATTATTACGCTTATTTTTTTCACGGAGAAATAGATGTACGTCATGTAAAGAAGATGTAAACCAAAGTATGCAAATTGATATTGTTCTTCCTCGTAATTTACTAGTATGGAATCTGTAATATTTTTTACGTACGCATTTACATCTAAGTTGTCGGTTGCTTTAATGGGGAGATAGCTTAGTAATTCTTCAAGGTACGGCACATCAGAATAATCTATTGTTATTGCCA
This sequence comes from Bacillota bacterium, assembly GCA_009778185.1. Classification (GTDB taxonomy): domain Bacteria; phylum Bacillota; class Clostridia; order Lachnospirales; family WQUN01; genus WRKG01. Next base: position 4,972 of record WRKG01000212.1, on the reverse strand, counting down.
AGCTATTCACCCCATATCTCGTTTATTCTGTTTTGCATTTTTTTTGTGAAAACTTCAATTACTTGTTTTGATGGTTCAATAATAGCTTGCTCTTGTTCAATTTGCGCGATAATTTGCGATTGCACATCAACAGGAGGGATGGGTAATTTAATCAATTTTAATGTATTTGCATTAAATTGAGGCTGACCGCCGCCCGTAACCAAATGTTTTGCCTGCGACCAATAATTTTCGCTTTGGGCAAAACACCAATAATACTTAGGTAAAATTTTTGCATTAAATCTTAAACGAATTAGGTAAGATGCAAAAATCGACCTCTCTTTAGATGTAAAAAGCAAGGTCTTACCATATGTTGAACCTATTCGTGCAACAAGGACATCATTGGTTTCAAGTAGGAATTTTTTGTTTTCGTCCTTGATATTGACATACTTTGCATCACTATTTGAAAGCATTCCCCTACTATCAATATCGGTTATTCTCACAAAACGGGCATTACCTTTATCCATTGCGACATCTGTATAACCATACTCAAAACTACATACATCTGACAATGCAACGACATCCCATTCAGGCTTTATGCTAAAAGTGGGGCTATAACTCTCAACTACAGATTTTGCACCATCAATAATACGCTGATAGCCGTCCAACTCGTCAACAATTTGCTGCTGCATTTCAAGCGAGGGAAGAGGAATTTTGAATTTTTCAACATCGTTTTTATTTATAGCGGCAAACGTACTTCCTGAAGAGAATTGCTGTAATTTTTCATCGGCAGCACGAAGAACATAAAAAAAATATTTGGAATTTAATATCGCATCTTTGCTACGGATTGCCATTAAACCTCGACCAATACAAATAGTGGCGTTGCATATATTTACAGCACCAACGGGGGCTCTTACTGATAAAAGAATGTCGCCAGCAATAGCCACTTTTGTGGTTTGGCGAGTCCATTTTGTAGGAGCATTTATATAAACATCACCAAAATTGGCGTTACCTTGATAAAACGGTAAGCCGTCTCCGTTTTCGTTATAGTGTTCTCCGTTCGGAGATTGCCCTGCAATAATTTCAGCAACTTCCCTTAACTCCACATATTCATATGATGAGGTAACATGAACATATTCTCTATATCTACTACCCACCAATATATGAGAATTTTCCCTAACCTTATCCAACGGCACAACCTCAAAACCAACATTAAGCATTTCCTGCTGTTGGTCATTGTCAAGTTTGCGATATTCCTGGTATTTATCCAAATCGCTACCGCTTTCCAGTTTTCGCCTGTGATTATCAAGGGAATAGCCGTCGCTTTTAACATCAAAATACCAAAAATCTTTGCGTTTTTGCGATGGTTTAATATTTTGATTTATTTTTGTGGCGTAAAGTATGTTGGTTTTAACCCCTGTATACGGCAAAAATACGCCTTGCGGAAGTGATATAATGCTTTGCAAGTCGCAATTTTTCAACAAAAGTTCTCTTGTCCTGCTTAAATCTTTGCGGAACAAAAAGCCCTCTGGCACAACAAGAGCCATTCGCCCATTTGGAGCAGCTGAATTTACCGCTTTCATGCAATGCTGAACGCATATGCTGTCGCCGTTGTTGGACGGCATATCGTACAAATGTCCGTGCTTCGATTTTTGGGAATACGGCATATTTGTAATGACAACGTCATATCCGCTTTTTACAAGTATTGTTTGCTCTCTGCCATCTACTATCTTTGTTTCTTCATGGTATCCAGTGCCATCAATTGGATTAGCAAGATTATCTTTCGTATAAATATTACTATGTCCATCACCAGCTAATATCATGTTCATTTTTGTGATTCTCGCTGTATTGGTTATCTCGTTGCCAAAGACGGTATTTTTTTCGAGTATTTCTTTGTTGTTGTCGTTTTGTGCCATGGTATTCCATATGTGCCTAAAACTTTCAATCAAAAAGCCGCCAGTGCCGCAAAATGGGTCGTAAATTTTTTCGCCTATTTGCGGGTTGACCAATTTTACCATAGTTTTGACAATATGTCGAGGCGCAAAATATTCGCCTAAATCATTTTTTGTTGCCGTTGATGCTCTAAGGAAGTATTCGAAAGCATCGCCCTTGACATCGGAATCAACATCTGTTAGTGTCAATGGGTCTAATTTGTCCATAATCTCTTTGAGAATATCATCGCTACGCATAGTTAGCGGCGTAAAGATTGTAGTTTGGTACGAGTCATTTAAGCGCTTAAAAACCAAATTGTTTATATAATCAATACGTGTGCTTGACGGTATGTTTTTAATTGAATCCCAGCGGCAAGCAGGGTCAAGATTGGGCTTTTTGCCCGATTCATACAAAATTTGCGAGTTCTCGTTCGCCAATTTTAGGAACAAGATATTTGCAAACTCGCCAAAACGCTCAATTCCTGCACGAAGTCCGTCGCCACGCAACATATTATTAGCATCGTCAAAAATTTTAATGAGTTCCTTGCGGTCATATTGCACCTTTGGAGAAACAGTATTAACTTCCCAGGTGGCTAAATATTTTATCGCTAACGTTTCCCTTAAAAGTTCGTCAACTTCCTCGCCATTGAGAATGGGAGTTTTGTCAAATTTGGTGTGATAAGATTTACAAAAAAGCCCGTCTGTTGCAAATACAATAGGGGCATCAAGTTGTTTGGCGTAGCGTATGCCTTGCTCTAAAGCCTTATCGACTCGTTCGCCTTTGCGTTTGGCTTCAATAACCATAATAGCCTTATCCTCGTAACGCTCATTTTTTGAGTACAAAACATAGTCGGGCTTCTTACCGTTTAGCAACTTGCGCTCGTTTTCTGTTTTGGGCTGTTCAAGATAAACATTCTTTTTTTCTCCAGTAAAAATCCAGCCTAGATTTTCTAGGGTTTTGTTTATAAGGATTCGTGTGTCGGCTTCGAGGGGGATTGTGTGCATTTATATCATCTCCTTGCTGTTTTGCTGATTTAATTATACAACAATAATAGGCGGAAAATCAATATAAAAATGCTATTTTCCGTACAAACGTATTCGTCCGTTATATTTTCGGCAAATAAATCCCACATAAATTTTATTACACAAATAATTTGACAAAAATTTTTTAATATGCAATAATGATATAATAAATTTTTTTGTAACGGCAAAAAACACCGAAAAAATCTGAAAAAGGAGAAACAATAAGCAAATGGACAAGTTTCAAAGCACGCTAGAAAAGTATTTATTGCCAACGGCATCCAAAATTCAATCTAATGTGTATGTTAGTGCGGTTGCGGACGGTTTTGCAAAAATTTTGCCCATAATAATAATGGGCGCAATTTTTATGTTATTAGCAAGTTTACAAATAGCTCCATATCAAGCATTTTTGGAACTTACAGGCTTGCGTACGATTTTTAGTTTTGCTAGCACTGTTACTACCGATTTATTGGCTATCTATGTAGTTTACGGCATTTCGTGGCAACTTACTGCCCAAAAAGGACACGAACAAGAGGCATCTTTTGTTGCACCTATTGCGATTGCTATGTTTTTGCTGACGATTCCTGGCGGAGTTAGCATTCCTGTACCACATAGCACCGAAAGCACGTTTTATGCACCAGCAATATCCACCGCATTTTTAGGAACTCGCGGACTTTTCTCGGCAATAATAATTGGCGTTGTTGTTCCCAGTATTTACCTGTTTTTTGTGAAACGCAACATTGTTATTAAAATGCCCGCATCTGTGCCGCCGACAATTTCAAAGTCGTTTAGCTCGCTTATTCCTGGCTTTGCGATTTTGTTCCTGTTTTCGCTTGTGCGGTTCGTTTTTGGATTAACTCATTTTGGCGATTTTAACAGCTTTATTTATGAAGTTATCAGCGAACCGTTGAGTGTACTTGGCACAAGCCCTATTGCATTTTTGATTTTTATATTTGTTGCACAGTTGTTGTGGTTTTTTGGCATTCACGGATACATGGTAATTCGCCCATTTGTGCAAGTTATTTTTCTACCGTTTGCGGTGGAAAATCTTTCTGCGTACGCCGCTGGAGAACCGTTGCCACACGCAATCACATTTTATCATTATGGTACATACGTAAGTTTGGGCGGCGATGGTGCTTTGCTAGGTTTGGCTATTATGATGGCATTTTTCGCACGTTCGCAGCGGTACAAAACGCTCGGTAAATTGGGATTGCCCTCCACTTTTTGCAGGATAAACGAACCAATTATTTTTGGCTCGCCGATAGTTCTTAATCCCATATTTTTTGTACCGTTTATTGTAACGCCGTTGATAAGTTTTATTATTCCGTACTTTTTGCAAATGGTAGGAATTTTGCCTTATTTAAGGGGCGTTGTACTTCCGCTTGGAACGCCAGCTTTACTTTACGGTTGGCTGCAGGGCGGAGTTCCCGTTATGCTTATGCAAGTTGTACTGATTATTTTGCAAATGATAATTTATTTTCCGTTTTTTAGAATGGCGGATAAACAAGCATTAGCCGAAGAATCCGCTTTGTCGGAAGACGATTCGGTAATGGCTTAAAAAGGAGGAACAAAAATGGCAAAATTTAATATTATACTTTGTTGTGCAATGGGAATGTCAACCTCAATGTTGTGCAACAAAATGCGCGAGGCAGCCAAATATGAAGGAATTGAGGCAACAATAGAGGCACATCCATTGGCTGCGGTTGAAGAAGTAGGCAAAACAGCCGATATTATCCTGTTGGGTCCGCAAGTTCGCTATCAAAAAGATGCGGTTATCGCAAAATGTCCAAATAAGCCTGTCGACGTTGTCGATATGTCCGCTTATGGAATGATGGACGGCAAAAAGGTTCTTGCACAGGTTAGAAAAATTTTAGGTAGATAGTACATTTTAGGCTAAAATTGCGGATAATCTCCGTTTGAATATCTTCGCAACAAAAAAATCTCGTTAAGGAGTGAAAAAATGCAATCTTTTCAGCACATAGTAGCCGATCCGCAAGGCGTACACGCACGACCAGCGGGCTTGCTTGCCAAACAAGCCCAGGCTT
>WRKG01000211.1 GCA_009778185.1 Bacillota bacterium | reverse complement strand
GGCGGTTCTCCAATGGGAGGAAGTCGTCCTAGCAGCGGACGTTCGGGCGGTTCGGGCGGCGGATTTTCTTCGGGTTCACGGTCAAGTGGCGGCGGCGGTGGTTGGGGCGGTACTTCGCGAACCCCAGCAGCTCCAAGAAGAACATCCAGTTCGCGCGGATCGGCGGCATCTAATGCAGGTAGTTTTGTTGGCGGAATGGTTGTTGGCTCTATGTTGGGCGGCAATCGCAATCGCAGACCGCCCAGAAGAAACAATCGAAGTCCTGCGCCACGTCCAAGCAGAAACACTGGCGGAGGAATGGGCTCTGCTCCAATGAGCAGCGGATCGGCAAATAGAGGTTGCGGTAGCGGTTGCTTAAAGCCGATTATTTATGGCATAATTATAATAGTTATTATTGTTGCGGTATCTCAAATGCTCTCAGGCGGCGGCGGAGTTGCTAGCAATGCAGCCGATGCAAATTTAACAGTATCTACAATAGAACGCACGGCTTTACCGCTTAATGCCGCTGATTCAACTGCTCCGTGGCTTGTGGATAATTTGGGATGGATTGGCAATCAAGCAACGCTCCAACAGGGCTTAACCCTGTTTCACCAACGCACAGGAGTACGTCCGCTAGTTTATATCACGGACAACATAAATGGCAACGAAAATCCTAACTTTTCGCAAATGCAAAGTTATGCAGAAGATGCGTACGTTGAGATAATTGGCGGAAATCCCGCACATTTGTTGCTGTTGTTCATGGAAAACTCGGCTGGCGATTACGAAATGTGGATTACAGTTGGCAGTCAAGCCCTCACTGTTATGGATAGCCAAGCACAAGATATTTTGCTTGATTTTGTACAACGTTTTTATTACGAAGATGTTGACGAAGCCACTATGTTTTCAATGGCATTCGATTCCGCATCCGAACGCATTATGACTGTCCACCAAGAACCATCGCTTGTGCCTGTTTTTGTTATTATAGGTGTAATTATTTTGGCGGTTATTTTGTTTATGTGGTGGCAACAACGGCAAAAGCAGAAAAATCTTGAGGCGGCACAAACCGCAGAAATTTTAAGCACTCCGCTAGAAGAATTTGACAAGGACGATGCCGCATCCGCTTTAGCAAAACAGTACGAAGATGACTAATTTTAGAAAATATCGAAAATATCAAAAATATCCAAAATCGAAAGGAAAATTATAATGGGCGTATTAAGCAGATTTAAGAATATCATGTCGGCGAACATAAACGCTTTGCTAGATAAAGCGGAAAATCCCGAAAAAATGATAGATCAAACTTTACGCAATTTAGCAAACGATTTAGCAGAAGTTAAAAAGGAAACCGCAGGCGTTATGGCAGAGGAAACTCGCACGCGCCGCGATGCCGATAAAAATTTGGCAGAAGTAAAAAAGAACATGGATTTAGCCAAAAAAGCCCTTGCGGCTGGCAACGAAGACCACGCACGAGTTTTTCTTAATAAGAAAAATGAACTAGAGCAGCATGGTTTAGAGTTAAGCAAACTTGCAGAGGCGGCTCAACAGAATGCTGTCCAAATGCGACAAATGCACGACAAACTTGTCCGAGATATTAACTCGTTGCGAACTCGAAAAGCTACAATAAAATCCAATATATCGGTGGCAAAAGCAACCGAACGTATAAACAAAATGGGCGATGCTGGCTCGAAAGCGGAAGGTGCGTTGCAACAATTTAACCGTTACGAGCAACAAGCCCAAGAACGCCTTGACAGAGCAAAATCGTTGGCAGCTTTGAATGAAGTTCCTGTTGACGAAGCGGACGCTTTGGCAAACTTATACAAAGGTGGCGGCGGTGCAGCTTTAGAAGACGAGTTGTCCGCGCTGAAAGCAGAAATGGGGCTTGCTCCTGCAAAAAATGTTGACGACGAACTCGCCGCTTTGTACCAAGAAATGGAGATTCCATTGGAGAATTAGTAAAAATGTTAAAAATAGAAAATTGCAAATGCTGTTGTATTTGCAATTTTTTTGTCTAAAATTAGCGTTTTATAGAATTTTAAGCTGTTATAGTACGATATGGACGGTTGCTCCTGCAACATTGTCCACCGTATAATTTGTCAACAAGGCTTCTGTAATGGAATTTCTATTTTTTTGTTTTGCACCTACAAAATAAAAATGTTCATAATTTATTTTGTAGCAATCGCTCCACAGCAGATTTATATATGGATTTGAACGATATTTATTTTTATCCCAAGTTGACAACATAAATTTTGCAGTTGTACCTAGTAGCGAATTTTTTAGGATTTGTTCTTGGTTTTCGTCCCAAGTATCAAAATAATCAACGTGTCGACCAATGTACGGCGGATCGCAATAAATAAAATCGTTTTCGTTTGCCAAAGATATTGTTTTTTCAAATGGTTGACAAATGAAATGCCAATCGTTGTTAATTATTTTTTGTTCAAAATGTTCAACTTGATTAACAATTTTTGTGATGTATGCTTTAGAAAATCGCTGTGGTTTGTGGCAATACGGAACATTAAAATTACTAGTTTTGTTAAATCGTATCATTCCATTAAAGCAAGAACGATTTAGAAACAAAAAATCTAGCGGATTATGACCAGTATTAAAACGTGTGCGTACGTGATAATAATGTTCTTCGCCTTTTTCGGATAGAATTTTCCCTTCCTCCTCTAAAAATTGTCTGACCATTTTTGCGGTTATTTTCCGATTTTTTAGGCTATTGTAAAAATTTATTATGTGAGGGTTTAGGTCGGCAAAAATAGCTTTTGATGGGGCAATATTTAATCCCACAACGGCAGAACCCATAAAAGGCTCAATCCAAGTAGCACTATTTTCAATAGATATTGTTGATTTTATTAGCGGAAGCAATTTTGTTTTTATTCCCTGTATTTTGAATGGGGGTATAAATATTTTCTCGTTTTGCATGGAAACACCTCAATCTTTCGCATTTTTTATATCCATTGACAAGCCACGATAAATTATATATTCGTCAAATGTATTCAATAATTTTCGTTTTCCGCTAGATGTTTCAATTTGTATTTTGCCAAAATTAGCCCAATAATCGTCAAAAATTTCTTCGCCAGCTTTTGCAAAAACGCCGTTCCCTGAAATAATATTTGCTATATTTTTTATACTGCCTATATTTGCTGTGTTTCCGCTACCTGCTTTATCACTCGCAATTTTCCATTTTTCGACAGCAAAAAACTTAAAATTGTTTATAACGCTTGATATATTGGGCAATTCGGCAATGCTATATGATTTAGTTTCCAAATTTTCGGTTTTGCGAGAATAAATTATTCCCAAACAAAAATGGGCTGAATATTTATTGTAAGGATATTGTATATTTTTAGAACTTTCACGATTGACAAAATATTCGCCATGAGAGCCAAGTGTAAATCCGTTACAAAAATTGGGACGATTTTCGTTGATATATGTAGTTTTTAGATCAACAGCAAATTTTATTTCGTCATTTTTATCATTTATAAAAGTAATGTCGGGATAATAATTTTGGTGGTTGCAAGTTCTAACGTATAGCCAATTTTTGTTGCAAATTCAAGAAAATATGGAAACAGATGTAGTTCCAATATTTTTGAAATTACCTTGGTATCTGTGGAAATTATGTAAATGTTCTTGAAAATGTCAATAAAACCTTTAATAGTCCAATCGCCGTCAATGGTTATACGTTGACTCAAAGTATCCGCAAATTCAGATAAATAATGTTGAAAGGTTTGTTTTTCTGTGGCATATTTTATTGATAGCTTCTCCATGTTCATAATTTCCCCTTTCAATTTTTAATTTTAACTTACAATAACACTATTTACAGTAATTGTCAACAAATGTTTCAATTTGATTTTTTTGTACCCAAAACTACCAATCCTACAAAACATATGTTATAATATTAAATAAATCAACATTTTTATTGAAAGGGGCAATCAGCATTGTTTACTACCATCAAAAGCGAGTTAGGGTTAGTTACCATCGAGCAAGAAGTTTTGGCTAAAATAGCGGGGCTTGCCGCAATGGATTGTTATGGAATTGTCGGAATGGCAGCCAAAAGCGTAAAAGACGGCTTGGTGTATCTGCTGAAAAAAGAACGGCTAACTAAAGGCGTTCGCTTGCAAATGGACGACAATATCCTAAAAATAAACCTGCACATAATTGTAGAATACGGCACTAACATAAACGCAATAGCCGAAACTCTCAAAAGTAACGTTAAATATAAAGTTGAAGAGCAATCGGGAATTACTGTAGGGCAGGTTAATATCTTTATTGAAGGCGTTCGCATAAAATAAAATATAAAGGAGTGCAGTACCTTGGCTTTAACCAATATAGACGGCACAATTTTAAGAAGAATGATAATTTGCGGGGCAAACAACCTAACTCGCCATAGTAGCGAATTGGATGCACTTAATGTTTTTCCTGTGCCAGACGGCGATACTGGGCTTAATATGTCCTATACCGTGCAGGCAGCCGCCCGCGAAACCGAAAAATTAAACTCAACTAATATTTACGATATTGCAAAAGCTGCATCTAACGGGGCTTTGCGTGGCGCACGCGGTAACTCGGGCGTAATTTTGTCGCAACTTTTCCGTGGCTTTGCAAAAGGACTCGAAGGCGTTTCGAAAGCAACTTGCAAGGATTTAACTCGGGCATTAACCGAATCCGCCAAAATGGCTTATCGAGCCGTTATGAAACCCAAAGAAGGCACAATTTTAACCATCGCAAAAGCATTAGCAGAATCCGCTAAATCCGCCAAAACTACCACCATGCACGAAACTATGCAAGAAGTTATAAAAGGCGGCTACATCGTTTTAGAGCAAACTCCGCAAATGTTGCCCGAACTTAAACAAGCTGGCGTAGTTGATTCTGGCGGAAAAGGTCTAATTTATTTTATGGAAGGTGCTTTAGATGGGCTTTTGTCCGATTTTACGCCAACCGTCGAAACTATCGGAAATATAACGTCAACTCCTAATCCGAGCGGTGCTGCCGCCAATTTTGCCACCGAAGATATAAAATTTGGCTATTGTACCGAATTTTTGGTTGACATTCCAAAACCACTTTCCGCCGCAAAAGAGGAAAATTTGACTAACTTTTTGCTTGCAAACGGCGATTCTGTTGTCGTTGTTTGCGACGATTTGATGGTGAAAATTCATGTGCATACAAATCATCCTGGCTTGGCTATGGAAGAAGCCTTGAAAATAGGCAGTCTTAACAATATTAAAATAGAAAATATGCGCAATCAACATACAAATTTATTGGAATTTTCCACCGTGCATCAGCAAATTGTAAAAGGCTCAACGCCAGCGAAAAAGGTTGACAAACCTTCGCCAGAAATCCCGCAAAAGCAACTGGGTTTTGTTACAGTTGCCGCAGGAAAAGGTTTGGTCGAGTTGCTGGAAGATATGGGTGCAGATGCAGTTATCGAAGGCGGGCAAAGCATGAACCCAAGCGCGGACGATATTCTGCAAGCAATTTTGGCTGTAAATGCCGAAAATATAGTAATTTTGCCCAATAACAAAAACATAATTTTGGCAGCCGAACAAGCCGCAAATTTGCTTAAAACTTCGCAAAATTCTTCTAGTAAAATTGTTCATGTTATTCCAACAAAATCTGTGCCACAGGGAATTGCTTGCTTGCTAGATTATTTTGACGGCAGGGATATTCCCGAATATTTGCAGGAAATCAACGAAAAAATACAACACGTTCACACTGGACAAGTAACTTTTGCGGTTCGTGATACAACCGCCAACGGCATAAAAATAGCCAAAAACGACACAATTTGCCTTTACGATGACAACATAGTTTTGGCGGAAAAAGATGTCCAAATGGCTACAAAAAAATTGGTTGACTATATGCTGAATCATTCTCATGCAACCGAATCGCCCAAAGAAATTATTACCATTTATTACGGCGAATCCATAACCGAAACAATGGCAAACGAGCTACTTACCTACATCACAGAAAATCACAGCGGCATCGAAACGGAAATATACAACGGCGCGCAACCGCTTTATCACTATATAATTTCGGTGGACTAAAAATGGATATTTCCAATATAAAGGGAATCGGCAAACAACGCGCCGCCGCATTACAAAACATAGGAATTTTCACGGTTGACAACATGATAAATGCTTTCCCAAAATATTACAACGATCGTAGCAAAATTAGTACGCTTGATAAGCTAGAAATTGGCACTATCCAAACAATAAAAGCCACAATTACCGAACCTGCAAAAAATTCCACCGTTGCAGGCGGAAAAGTGTTGACAAAACTTTTGGTTACGCAAAATCAAAAAAAGCTAGAAATCGTATGGTTTGGGCGTTCTTATTTGCAATGGATTTTCAAAATTGGCAGCACACATTATTTTACAGGAAGAATCATCGCAAAGTTCGGCACTTTGCAAATGGAATCTCCCGAATACGAAGAGGAAGATGCACAAAGTTTGTCCGTTGGGCGAATAGTTCCAGTTTATAACACGCCGAAAAAGATAAGCCAAAAAATGTATCGAAAATGGGTAAAATCGGCACTTGACAACGCAACTTTGCACGACAAATTGCCCAAAATATTGTACGAAAAATTTAATTTAGCCGCTCTCAAAACCGCCATCGAGAACATTCATTTTCCGCAAAACGAACAGCAACTGCAAACCGCAAGGCAACGGCTAGTTTTCGAAGAATTATTTTTTATGCAGCTTGCCTTGCAAAACTTGCGTGGAGATACAGCCGAGGGCGTAAAAATAACCGATGTTGAAACTCTGCCAATATTGCAAAAATTACCATTTACAATAACAAAAGCCCAGCAAACGGTTTTGGACGACATTATTCACGATTTGCAAAGTGGCTTTGCGATGAATCGCCTAATTCAAGGAGATGTTGGCTCTGGCAAGACGATAGTTGCCGTAATTGCGGCATATTTAGTGGCAAAATCGGGCTATCAAGTGGCAATAATGGCTCCAACAGAAGTGCTTGCACAACAGCATTTTAGCTATTTTTCGCAATATTTGTCGCAATTTTCGCCGCTATTGTTAATCGGCTCTGTTAAAGATAAAAAAACAGTGTACAAAAAAATAGCCGAAAACGCAACCCAAATAATAATCGGCACGCACGCAATTATCCAAAAATACGTATCTTTCGCCAAATTAGCATTAGTTATCACAGACGAGCAACATCGGTTTGGCGTAATGCAACGCACCGACCTAATAAAAAAGGCGGAAAATCCCCACAAAATGATAATGACAGCAACGCCGATTCCGCGAACTTTGGGGCTTATATTGTACGGCGACATGAACATCTCAATAATAAACCAGTTGCCGCCCGGCAGACAAACCATTATAACAAATTGTGTCAACAGCAGTTATCGTCAGCGTTTAACCGCATTTGTCGAAAAGCAAGCGCAACAGGGACAACAAATTTACATTATATGTCCCACAATCGAGGAATCGGAATTAGAGCTGCAATCGGTGCTAGAATACACCGCCAATTTACAGCGGCAATTACCCAATATTGCGGTGGCGTGTTTGCACGGCAAAATGAAAAATTCGGTTAAGGAAGAAATAATGCAAGCGTTCAAGCAAAATAAATTTTCCGTTTTGGTAGCAACAACGGTCATCGAAGTTGGCGTTGACGTTCCCAACGCAACTTTAATAATAATAGAAAATGCCGAACGGTTCGGCTTGGCACAGTTGCATCAGTTGCGCGGACGAGTTGGGCGCGGCACACAGCAATCTCATTGCGTTTTAGTAACCGACAATAAATCGGAAACCACAACGCAACGCATGAAAGCCATGAAAACCACAACGGACGGCTTTAAGTTATCCGAACTAGATTTACAATTACGTGGACACGGCGATTTTTTCGGTACGCAACAGCACGGACTTCCCAAACTAAACATAGCCAACTTCTACAAAGACATCGAAATCCTAAAAGAAGCCCAAAAAGCCGCCTCAACCATATCTCAAACCCAACTAACCCCACAAGAACAATCCACCATACAACAAGAAACATCAAAAATTTTACAAAATATTTTGACAATGTAAAGGTCAAAATATTAAAACCTCGGGCGCTGCCCGAACCCGCAAGGAACGCGTCCCTTGACCCGCTATTTTTTTATGGTTTTGGGGGAATTATACAAATGGGTAAATTTTGGCGTTTACGTTAACGTCGACAAATATGTTATCGTCAAATTATAAATCATATACCCACAATTTTGAATTGCAACGGAGGTAAAAAATGCAAGATAAAATAAACGAATTACAAGAAAGTATCCAACAAAAAGTTAGCAAAATAGCCAATTTGACCGATTTGGAAACAATGCGTGTTCAGTTGCTTGGTAAAAAGGGCGAAATAACGCAACTTCTCAAATCGTTGGGAACGTTATCCAAAGAGGAGCGACCTGCTGCAGGGCAGTTGGTCAACAAATTGCGAGTTTTTGCCGAAACGCAAATTTCCACAATCGAGCAAAAGCTATCAAAAGAAAAATTGGCACAGGATTTACAGCAAGAAAATATTGACGTAACAATGCCTGGTCGGCGGCGACTTATTGGGCATTTGCACCCGCTTACGTTGGTTCTAAACGAAATGCAAGATTTATTCATTGGAATGGGCTTTACAATAGCCGATGGTCCCGAAATTGAAACCGATTATTACAATTTTGAGGCGTTAAATATTCCCGCAAATCATCCCGTAAAAGACGAACAAGATACTTTTTACACGGATGAGGGCTTTGTTTTGCGTACGCAAACATCTGGCGTGCAAATACGTGTAATGGAGCAGAATCCTGTGCCGCCGATTCGCATTATTGCACCTGGAACAGTTTACCGCTCTGATGACTGGGATGCAACGCACGCACCAAACTTTCACCAAATTGAAGGCTTGGTAGTTGACCAAAACGTTACAATGGCAGACTTAAAAGGCATTCTAATTTTGTTCGCAAAAAAAATATTGGGCGAAAATATTAAAACTCGCTTTCGTCCTAGCTTTTTCCCATTTACCGAACCCAGCGCCGAAATGGATATTAACTGCTTTGTTTGTCAAGATACCGTAAACGAAAATTGTCCAGTTTGCAAAGGCAGCGGCTGGGTAGAACTTTTGGGCTGTGGAATGGTTCATCCCAAAGTATTGCAAGGTTGCAACATCGATCCCCAAAAATATTCTGGCTACGCTTTCGGCATGGGCATCGACAGAATAGTAATGCAACGCTACAACATCACCGACATTCGCCTACTATACGAAAACGATATGCAATTCTTAACCCAATTCTAAAAGGCGGGTCAAGGGCGCGCGCGTCCTTGCGGGTGTGGGCAGCGCCCACGGTCCTAATGTTTAACAAAAGAAAGGATGATTTTATGGATATACCGATTTCGTGGTTGAAAAGTTATGTTGATGTGGGCGTTTCGGTACGCCAGTTTATGGACGATATTACAATGACAGGCACAACAGCCGAATCGTTAAAGCCGATTGGCTTCGAATTAGATAAAATAGTAGTTGGTTTAATTGAGCAAATTACAAGACATCCCAATGCGGATAAATTAGTTGTTACAAAAGTTAAAATCTCGGAAAACGGCGAAGAACCCTTGCAAATTGTTACTGGTGCAACCAACCTAAAAGTTGGCGATTATGTGCCTGTTGCTTTGCATGGCGCTAATTTGGCGGGCGGTCTGCACATAAAAAGGGGCAAATTGCGTGGCGAAATTTCTGACGGAATGTTATGCTCCATCGAAGAATTGGGCTACACAAAACAGGATTTTCCAGAGGCTCCCGATGACGGAATTTACGTCTTCGAACAGCCGCAACCGCTCGGTGCAGACGTTCGCGAAGTTTTGCAACTGCTCGATAATGTCGTCGAATTTGAACTCTATTCAAATAGATCGGATTGTCAATCGGTTTTGGGAATCGCTCGCGAAACCGCCGCAACTTATGGCAACCGTTTTGTTTTGCCAACTGTAAATTTGAAGGAAACCGCCAGCGGTACAGCATCCGATTTCATAAAGGTTGACATTCAAAATGAAAATTTATGTCCTCGCTACATTGCGAGAGTTGTCAAAAACGTGATAATAAAGCCATCTCCGCAATGGTTGCGCCGCCGATTAACTCTGTCGGGAATCCGCCCAATAAATAATGTGGTTGACATCACAAATTATGTCATGTTGGAATATGGTCAACCTCTTCATGCTTTCGACATTGACAATATCGATGAGCGGCAAATTATCGTTCGCAACGCACACGCCAACGAGCAGTTTGTTACTTTGGACGGCACAAACCGCCAACTGGACGAAACTATGCTTGTTATCGCCGATAAAAATAAAGCTGTCGCAATCGCTGGCGTTATGGGCGGAGAAAACTCTAAAGTTACGGGAAATGCCTCGGCTGTGCTGTTTGAATCCGCCAATTTTGATGCCACAAATATACGCTTGACAAGCAAAAAATTGGGAATGCGTACCGATTCTTCCGCAAAATTTGAAAAGGGAATCGACCCAAATTTGCCGCTAATCGCAATAAATAGAGCAATGGAACTAATCGAAAAATTAGAATGTGGCGAAGTTGTTCCAAATATGGTGGACAAATATCCCAATCCGCGCGAACCGCAAAAAGTGGAGTACAATCCCCAAAATATCAACCAAAAATTGGGAATCAACCTGTCCGCACAGCAAATGGAGGATTTATTGGCTTTGTTGGATATTTCCGCAAAAAACGGCGTTGCGATTGTGCCAACTTTTCGCCCCGATATTACAGGCGAAGCCGACATTGCCGAAGAAATAGCCCGAATGTACGGTTACGACAAAATCCCAATAAATCAAGTGATTGACGGAATAACTGGCGGTGGCAAAAACGCAATTCAAAAATCGGTAGACAATATAAAAAATCTGCTTTCTGCACTGGGATATTCCGAAGCGTTGACAACTTCTTTTGAAAGCCCTAAAATTTTTGATAAGCTGAAAATGCCGCAAAATGAACCTTTGCGTAACGCTGTAAAAATCAACAATCCTCTCGGCGAAGATTTCAGCATTATGAGAACTTCTCCGTTAAACGGAATGTTACAAAGTTTGTCAACTAATTTTAACCGCAGAAATGATTTCGCACGGCTTTTTGAGTTGACGAAAGTGTTTTTGCCAACCTCAAATGGTTCTTCAAACGAGCCAATTTTGCCCACTTTACCAAACGAACCGATTTATTTGACAATCGGAGCGTACAGCAAAAACCCTGATAAAGCAGGAAAAACTGGAATGGATTTTTTTGACTTAAAAGGAGATATTGAAGAACTTTTGGCAAGTTTGGGCATTGCAAACGTGAGTTTTGTGGCAAATGCAAACGTTCCGCAACTGCATCCAGGTCGCACGGCGGACATAAAAATCGGCGAAAATACAATAGGACAGCTTGGCGAGTTGCATCCCGATATTGCGGCAAATTATGAAATCGGAACACGTTCGTATATTGCAATCATAAAATTGGCGGATATTTTAACCGAAAAAACGCCAAAATATGTACCTTTGCCAAAGTTTCCTGCAATAGTATGGGATATTTCGTTGCAAGTAAAAGAAGAAATTGCGGTTGCCACAATAGAGCAAGCTATCAAGGAAAAAGCGGGCAAATTGCTAACGGAAATCTCATTATTTGACGTTTATCAAGGTTCACAAATTGAGAAAAATTACAAATCGGTATCATACACGTTGACATTTAGAGCAACCGACCGAACTTTAACCATTGACGAACTGCCAAAAACGGCAATTTTGCAACATTTGCAAGATACTTTTGGCGTTACATTGCGGGATAAATAAATGAGCATTAGCATCTCAAATTTAATTATACGGATTCCAGTTGCGTTTTTGGCGTTGCTAATTCACGAGTCAATAAAAGCCCGTTGCACAACTTTGCTAGGCGATCCCACTCCAAAAAGGCGCGGATTTATGACTGGCAAACCGCTAAAATACATAGATCCGCTAGGGTTTATCATAACAGTAATATTTGGCTTTGGCTGGGGAAATCCTGTACCAACATCGCCGCTGTACTACAAAGACCGCTACAAAGGCGTAATTTTGACTTATGTTACTCCGTCATTGTTTAACCTTTTTGTGGGACTTTTGGCGGTTTTAGGATTAAGTTTGTTTAATTTAGTGCCAATCCAAGTAATAACAGAAAGTGCGCCAGCGGTTGACATAATTTCTTCGTGGATGCTTAGTTTTATTGCCGATTTTGCTTTTGTCAACGTTAGTTTGGCTTTGTTTAACTTTGTGCCAATCGCTCCTTTGGATGCCGCAAAAATTTTGCAAACGGCACTTCCTGCCAAAACGGCAATAATAATGGCGAAAAACGAGAAAATGCTACAGTTAATTTTAATTATGATGATTATTTTTGGCATTATGCAAAGTATAATTCATCCTGTTGCATATATGATTATTTCGGCGGCTTGGTAACCAAAAAAAGGCGGACCCGCCTGTCAGACGGGCAGGTAATATCCGCCCTTTTTTGGGGTTATATAAATATGAACCCAAAAATTATAGTAATTAAACCTAATAAAAAATGCGGGTCAAGGGCGCGCGCGTCCTTGCGGGTTCGGGCAGCCTGCCCGCCGGCAGGCGGGCGCCCGAGGGTTTAGGGTTT
>WRKG01000210.1 GCA_009778185.1 Bacillota bacterium | reverse complement strand
CCGACGTTTTGCTAGTTGGCGGCTCGACAAGAATGCCGCAAGTAACCGATTTTTTGGCTCAAATGTTCAAAAAAAAGCCGCTTGCACACGTAAATCCCGACGAAGTTGTAGCAATAGGCGCGGCGATTCAAGCCCAAAAAGAAAACGAGAAATATTCGCAACTTGCAATAAAAATGGTTGACGGCAAAAAAGTTGCCGACCGAAATTTATCAGCGGTACATTTAGCCGTAAAACCTGCCAAAAAACTGGCAAATTTAAGTTTGATTAAACTGCACGAAACGACCGCTCATGCAATGGGGATTATTGCGATAAATGCCGAGCAAACCGCATATTACAACGAGATAATGATTCCTGCTAATCATGTTCGACCTGTTCGTTTTGCCAAAAATTTTACATTTTATACTTCTGCAACTTCGCAAAATAAACTGGAAATATACGTATTACAAGGCGAAAACGAAAACCCGCTAAATTGCACTATTCAGCATAAATATGTGGTTACAAATATTCGGCATATTTCCTCGTTTGGAACGCTTATGCGAGTGCAATACAGTTACGACCACAACGGAATTATCCAAGTGCAAGCACGGCAAGAGGACGATACAAAAGATTTGCCAATTCACAAGGAAAATTTGCCCAGTGATATGTCAAAATATGGGTTGCCAATCCCGCAAAAAAGTGCGAAAACAGGCGAAAATTCCAGTAATCACGCAATGATAAACCTTAACCAAAGCGTTGTTCACAAATACAAAGTTGTAACGTTTAGCAATGTTGCTTGGGAAAAATTTCATATTCACGGCGAGCAAAGCCCAAGTTTTCCGAACGAGCCGAAAGTTCACGTTAAAGCAAGCGAGCAAAATATTGAGTTTCACGGCTACAATGTTAGTGCAATGGATGAAGGCGTTTTTTTGATAATAAGCCCAAAAGACGAATTTGCAATAGAATGCGACATAAATACTTCGACGATAAGTCCGCATCCAGGTGGACATTTGTATATCAATTTGGGAATAATCTCCGCGCGGTTGAACGAACACGGCGGCGAAATTAAATTAGGGGAAAAAACTGTCTGTTCGGTTGGCTCAAAATTTGGCTTGGGAATGAAAACTGGCAACGGAAATTACGAAATTCGTGTAAACGGCGAACTCGTGGGAAGTTCCTACAAAGAAAGCAAAAAGCCCACAATTAAAGTAAAATTTGGCTTTCAGCACGGTAGCCATTGTTGCGATTTGCTTTCTCATGCGTATGTATCCGATATTTTAATGATGTACCGCAACCACAAAGATATTGACAAAACAGAGGAATCAGAGGACGATACCGCCGAAACTTGGGACGATTAAAGTTGTGGTCGCCAATTCATTATAAAGGAGGACAAACCATTGGATTTTTTCGAACTAACAGGTGCAGAATTTGATCCGCCATCAACAATCATAAAAGCACAGGAATTATTGCAAAAAAAGAAAAAAGAGTTAAACGGCGTGCGAGGAAAAGCAGCAGACGAACTTGAAAAAGCCAAATTAAAATCCGAAATAGATTTTTTGGAAAAAATCGAAACCGATTTGCTCGCCAAAAACGACAAAGTCAAATTCAACGAACTAGCACAGACAACAAAACAGGCTCAATCCGCAAAATTAAAGGCTACTTTAACTGCACTAAAAAATTTGAACGGAACAAGCACCTTTACAAAAGGCACGATTAACGAGTACAAAAAAAAGTTCAAACTTTCGCCAAAAACTATCGAAGAAATTTTCGTTGAATGCGGTTTTGCTTTTTTAGAAGTCAAAAAATTGCACGATTTATTAAAATTGCCCAATAAAACAAGAACCGACAAGGTAGAAAAAGAATTTGCTAATTTTAGAACTTTAACCGATGCAAACCCAAACGCGAAGGCACAGCCCGCCGAAGTTACCGATTTTTACGCACTCGCAGCATATTTGGCTGGCGAACTGGAAAACACCGCAGAATACCGCAATAAATCCACCGAAGAATTAAACGGCTTTTTTAACACAATTTCGCAAAAATTTTCAAGTGCTAACGACGTTTTAACTTCTGCCTACAGAAATTTTGCAAGCTACTGCACAACTGACATTTTCGCTTCTGACGAAAAACGTCAAGCCTATGACAATTTTTTGAAGTTGCAAAACCCACTAATAACAACGATTTTTGACACTCTAAAAATGTTGGATAACACGCAATGGTTAAATCCGCAACTTGCCGAACCTGCAATAAAAAATATTTCCGCCATTTTTGACAACTACGAAATTGCACTTGCAGTTTACAACTACAAACTAGGAATCGAAAGCACGCCGTATATTCCCGTAAAACCAGTGTTTCATGTTGCTTGTAATGCTTGCGGAAGTGCCTCCGAGTTTGCCAACATTGCCGAAGCCCAAAAAATCAACAAATGTTCGCATTGTGCTAAACCGCTTTATAAAAATTGTCCAAAATGTAAAAAAAGCGTTTTGGCTCGCTTAGATAAATGTTCGGAATGCTCCTTTGTTTTCGCCAGTGTTGCCATGTTTGCCAAGCATTTTGCAGCCGCCGAAAAATTTTTCCGAGAAAGTAATTTTGAGTCCGCCAAAAATTCGCTGTCGCAAGCGGAACTTGCCAATCCTAACGAAAAAGCCCGCATCGCAGACTTGTTACAGCAAATTAAAACCACCGAAAACCTTTACAAACAGCCAATCAACGAGTTGAAAAAGTTGATAGCCGAAAATAAGTTTGAAACCGCAAAAAAAATGGTTGCAAATACGATAATAAAATTTCCCAATTTGAATATTTTTGAATTTGAAAAAGACATAAATTCGGCACTTTCGGCGGCAAATGCGGCTTTTGCAAACGCCCAAAAACAGCCGCCGCAACAGCAAGCGGACGAATGTTTGGCTATTTTGCAAAATTGCGTTGACTTTTCTCAAGCAATAAATTATTTGCAAAATACGCCGCCCGAACCGTGTACAGGCTTTTTCGTGGCTTTGGATAACTTAAACGCCTGCATAAATATATCTTGGAAACGTGCCAAAAGACAGGGCGTAACGTACAGGTTAATCCGCAAAAAAGGCAGTATTCCCGCCAATCCGCAAGACGGCGATATTTTGCTTGACAAATCCAACGAAATAACTTTTAGAGATAACTCGGCAACAACGGGCGTTTCCTATAGTTATGCGGTTTTTGCAAAACGATTTGGCGTTTTTTCGGCGGCAACGGGAAAATCGGCAAAATTGACGGCAGAAGTTACAAAATTGCAAGCGGAACAAGCGGCAAAATCAATCCGTTTAGCTTGGAATTTGCCCAAAAATTGTACGGGCGTTACAATTTGTCGCTTGACTGGCGAAAATGAAACCATTTTGACAACTTTGACAAATAACGCGCGAACCAGTTTTGAAGACACTAACGTAGAATACGGAAAAACCTACAATTACAGGGTTTTTGCCAATTACAACAACCTAAAAAGTCCAGGAATCAACATCTCGTTTACCCCGATGTTGCAAATTGAAAATTTTTCGATAAATTGCGAACAATTGGAAAATACATATAAAATTTCTTGGGATATTAAGCAAAAAGGAGTTGACTTGAGAATTTTTGCAGACGGAAAAGAAATTCGAAAAGCCAAAAGCGATGCAAAATTTTGCGAAATTCAGCTTCCCAAAAATGGATTTTATGCGGTTGAAGTTTCTGCGTTTAGTGGCGGAAAATGGCTGAAAAGTCAAAACAGCTTGCAAATAAATACGTACGGTGCTTTGCCGATAAACAAGAAAAAATCCCAAATAATAGAGGATTCACTAAAAGTTCAGCTAAAAATAGTGGTTGACAATATTCCCAAAAATGTTGTAGCATTCGCATATTCGGTTAGCACAAACAAAAACGAAGAAGGAACTCGCAACAAAATAAAAATTGCAACGTACAAAAAAATGGGCGAAATTAGCTACATAAAAAATGCCCAAGAAGAAACAAAATATTATTTTACCTTGCGAACAATTTACGATGTCAACGGCAAACAAGTTGAATCGGAGCCAGTAAAACAAACTTTTGTTCGTCCAATAATTGCCGATATTTTTTGGAAAGTGAGTTCTCCTAAATCTTTTTTGGGGCTTAATCGGGGCAATTTTAAGCTGATTTTGGAAATTAGCCATAATCGTGCGCATGGGCAATTACCAGAACTTGTGCTTTGCTGCACGAACGGCGAACATATAAATTCGCTAGATAATCCGCAAGCCAAAAAAATATTTGATATTGAGCCAGAAGCCCTAGAAAATGAGCAAATTAACCAAGAATTGGAATACGAAATTTTTTATAAGGATTTGAGAGGTAAAAAAGTTTTTCTGTTTGAAAAAAATCCTCAAAAAAACAAAAAATACACTCTGCGGTGGATGCAGGGTTTTAATGGAAAGGTGTAAGTTATGTCGAAATTTTCACGTGATTTGAAAAAAATGAGCGGCAAAAACGCAAAATTTTTATGCCCATTTTGTATGTCCGAAAATTCCAAAAATAAAATTTTATATTATTGCAATACTTGCAATACGGGCGTTTCTCAAAAAATGGTTGGAAAAGTAAAATGCACAAACGCCAGTTGCAAAGATGTTGGTGCAATGCTTACGCAACGGCGTTGTCCAAATTGCAAGCGAGTGCTAAATAATCAAATTTTGGATACGCCAATTTTGCCATTTAGCATTGTCGGAGTTTCCAACTCTGGCAAAACAAATTACATAACTGTAATGTTAAAAGAGTTGAAAACCGCAACAGGAATGTTAGATATTGCCGTAAGTCATATGGATAAAGATACAGAAATTATGCACCGAGAAAACGTAAGTGCAATTTATCAAGAACATAAACCTCCGCAAAGCACGCAAGCAGGCACAACTTTGCCGCAAATTTGGATGGTCAGAAATAACGCAAGACAACGTGGCAACGAAACGCCAGCGTACGCTTTAACCATTTTTGACGGTGCAGGAGAAGATCACGAGCAAAATTTGGATTTATCGTCAACCGTTTGCAAATATATCGAGCGGTCAAAAGTCATTTTTTTGATGATTGATCCTCTCATTTTGTCAAATATTATCAAAGGAGGAGTTGTTGATTCCGAAATAATGCAAAATTCGCTGGGCGGCAATATTGCCACAGAAAAAGAGGCTTCGCTGGTTTTAGATAATGTTGTCAACTATATAAAAGCTGCAAAAGGCATAAAAGCAACTACAATTTTGGATATTCCCGTTGCCGTTATTTTTACAAAATTTGACACAATTTTACAGCATCCCGCTTTTGGCGAGCAAGCCTTAATTAAGGCAAAAAGTTTGAATATACGCAACGGCAAACTAGATACCACAGAAATAATGCAGATTGACGCAGAAATTCGCCATTGGCTGCAAGAAATCGGCGAAACCGCATTTATAAACACGCTTAAAGCCAATTTCAAAGAATTTTATTTTTTCGGCGTTTCTAGTTTTGGTCAACCGCCGATAAATGCGTTCACTTTGCCAACCGAAATAAATCCGCACCGTGTGCTAGATCCCATTTTGTGGCTACTTAACAAAGCCGATTTTATAGATTAGGAGTTGCTAAAATGTTTTCAGAAGTAATTTATACAAGATGCCGCAAGGGAATCGACCTATTGACAGGCAATCCTTTAACACAGGACGGTTTTAAGGTTTACAATGTTTCGAATATGTCGAACCTAGCAAACGCCGTAGATTTACCCTTTTTGATAAATGCGGCACAAGCCAAGCAAACGTACAGCGATCCCGATTTTATGGACGATGCGTATTTATATTACACGCCAGATAAAGGGTTGCCATTTATGGTAAATTTTTATCCTGTACCGTTCGAAGCCGTAATTAAAGGGGATTATTCGCACCGCCCAGGAAATTTTATCAACCAAATTTTTGTAGGCGATTTTTCTGAAATTTATCCTAGCGAACTTTTCGGAAATATTGCTTGGGATGCGAAAACTTGCGGCGAAGCCCATTATTATGAGGTTTCTCCAGCGGAATTGCCGCAACGAAAAATTGCAACAAAGTCAAAATTTGCCGAAATTTCCGCATTTATTTCCGCTGGACGTGCGAAAGCGTTATCTTATGCAGTTGCTTTTTTGATTGAGCAATTTTCCGCAGAAAATCGTAAGTTTTTAACGATTATTGATACAACTTCCAACATAGAAAATTGGATAACCGCAATACAATACGCATTTTCGCCACGCATTGCGGCGGCGGTTTCGTTTGCAACTCGGCTTGACAAATTTACAAACAACAACGTTTACACGGTCAACCAAAATGGCACGTATCAATCGCAAATAAATTTACAAGATAAAAATCAAAGTGGACGTTTTCGTGCAATGATTATTGGCGTAAATGAACTTGACAAAAATAATATAAATTCCGCTAAAGTTATGCAAAATTCCCAGTTTGCTGTGCTTGACGGCAGAGAAAAAATGGCAATGTTCGACGTTGACATTTCTCATAAATATTTTAGCTTGATTTCTACATTTGACGAAAATCATGAGAAATTTTGCCGAGAATTTTTGCAAATGGTTGACCTAAAAAAGCCAACCGCTGATTTGTTGCGTTTGCACGAGGTTTTTGAAATTTGGCAAAGCAAAACTTTTGATACAGCCAAAATGCTAAAAATTGCAAATGTTTTGGATAAATATACACTTTTTACAAGTAATGGCTTATCCAACCTTTACAACCGCACAATAACGCAATTATCAGAATTTTTCCAACAAGATTTTTCCGCAACTTTGGAAATAGTAAAATGGTTGAAAAAAATTGCAAAAATTTTAGAAGATACAAATTTTTCCCAAAAATCCATCGAAGTTGTCTGTAAAACTTTCGCCGATCACATTTTTAGCAAAAGCGACACAATCAGCATTTTCGAGTTTTGGCGAAAGCTAAAAACCACAGAATTTGCGACCGCAACAGCAAACTATGTAACTTCCGACAAAATATTGGTTGACTATAGCGATTCTCACAAAAAATTTGAACTTGACAACGCTGTTAGTTTTGTGTTGATTTTTTTGGAATGTGCCAATTTTACCAAAACTGTAAAGGTTGACGAAGTGCAAAAAATGGTAAATTACGGTTTACACTTTTGTTACAAAGAAAACAGCAAAAGTTCCGCCCAAAAAATAATAAAATATCTCAAAAATACGGAAATTATCCTAAAAATTGCCGAAAATGCAAGTGAAAGTTATGCAGAGTTTTTATCTTTGCTATTATTGGAAAATTTTGCCGATTTTGGGCAATTTTTGCAGCTGTTGCCAAAATATAACTTGGAATTTTTGTATCCGCAAATTATAAAAAGCAAGGTCAAAACTTTCAACCGATTTGGCGGCTTGCAAAATCAATCCAACGATGCCGAAATAGAGCGGTTTATAGCACAAATTAGCAAAATTAAGTTGGCTGAATCTCATTTAATTGAAATTTTCGAAGAATTGGACACAAAATTGAGCATGGCGAACAGCGGTCAAAATGTTGTTGTTGCAATGCAAACGAAAAAACCCAAATCGGCAAAATGTCCAAAATCTGCCCATTTGTACGCTTTGCTGCTGTTTAATAATCGAAAAGACAACCGAATTTTTGACAATTTCAAAAATTTGGCAAAACAGGATTTTCCCAGCGAAAAAAATCCTAATTATATAGCAAAATTGACCAGCAATATTTGCGAAACGCAATTCAGCAAAGAAGAATTTTTTTACATTTTAGATATGTTTTCCGAACCGAAAGAATATCTCAAAGATTTGACAACCAAAATTTTTGCCACCGCAACTGCCAAAAATAAAAATAATTGGAACTTTTTAATCGAGTTTGCCGTACAAGAAAGCAGCAAAAATCCCAAAATAAGCGAAGTAATATCTCAAGCAATAACCGAAGAATGCACAAAATTAAAGGGCGAAAAGGCAATGCAAAAGTTTGAAAGTTTGCTAAATTTTTCGCAAGGCAAAACTTATTTCAAAAAAATTTCCGAAACCGCAACGGCGGCAATTAACGAAAATAAGCCAAAATCCGCAATCGGTCGCTTGTTTGGCAGGGGGAAAAAATAATGGAAATTATCGGTGGAGCTATTGGAATAATGATTCTCGTTGGCGTTATTGTTTGGCTAATTTATTTGCTGTTTGTTCACATAATTATCCCAGCTTTGTGGATAATTTTGCGAGTTATTTTGGGCGCAGGTTTAATTTACGCCTTTTTTACCTCGCTGTGGAGTTTTCAAGATGCGTTTAGACAGCACAAAAACCCGTACGAAACATACGTTGACAAATCGCCCAACGCAACCGCAGGAATCAAACGTAGCTATTTTTTCGGACCCGGCTATCACAGGATAAAAATGACCGTAAATCAAGCATTTCTTAATCAACAGGAATGGTTGACAAAGTTGAAAGACTTTCGTGATAATCACACCGCAACCGATTCGATATTTGAGTGGTGCATTACTGTTCCGCTGTGGATTTTCTATTTTATGGCGATGTTTGCGACTATTGTATTAGGATATGTTTGGATTGGCTTGTTTTCGGCACTTTTTGCCAGCGTGCTTACAACGGGAATGCTGCTATTTTACCTTTATTTTACAACATTATTGGGAGTTGACAGGCTAATTTTGGCGGTTAAAGCGATTCAAAGCCGTTGCGGCAACTGCAAACGAGTTTCTGTTGTGCCTAATTTTGTTTGTCCAAATTGCGGAATGTACCACAAAAAGCTGATTCCAAGCCCTTACGGCATTTTAACAAGACGTTGCAGTTGCGGAAAACGATTGTCAACTACTTATTTTAATGGTCGCTCGGCTTACACGCCAATTTGTGCCTTTTGCGAACACGAACTTGCCGCAAGCGATGCGCAACAATTCGGCATTCAGCTAGTTGGCGGGCCCACAACTGGCAAAACCACTTTTTTGGCGGCTTTTTGCCATGAATATCTCAAAAAAGCCAAAAAAACGCCAAATCTCACGATAAAAACAACGCCACAATTAGATTTTGACGAACTAGAATATTTTTACCAAAGCGGCAACAACGACGCAACCACCGAAAAAAACGCCACAATGTACAGTTTAATCCACCAATACGGCGAAAAAACGCCCATTCAAATGACGATTTACGACATCGCAGGCGAAGCATTTTCCGATTTGTCAACGGATATTTTACAACAGCAATTTAGATATTGCGAAGGAATAATTTTTGTGGTGGACACAACAGCTGATTCTGAAAGCGTTTCAGCTGTAATCAACAATTTTATAAATGAGTTTTCCGCATTAAAAGGCAAAAAAACAGCCAAAATTTCCGATGTACCTGTCGCAATTATTATAACAAAATCGGATTTGCACAACCGAGAAATTGGGTTGCCAAAAATAAGGTCAAATTTCGTCAACCGAAAATATCTTGACGAAAACGGCAATACAAGCCACGAATTTACAAGAAATATCATGTGCAAAAATTACTTGATAGAACTAGGATTTAGCAATACAATAAACATGATATTTGCCACATTTAACCGAGTGCAATTTTTTTCGGTAAGTGCAATAGGACATTCCGAGGTTGGCAAAAAATACGAACCTTGGGGCGTATTAGAGCCTGTAGAATGGCTATTTAACAAGGAGGAATTATAATGGAAAAATTTGGATTTGTAACAGCAACAAAAATGTTGGTGGACGAAAAGCGAAAAGTCCATTTTATGTACCGAGAAGAGTCGCAAAATCCGCAAAGTAGCGGCTGGAACTTCTTTTGTGGCGAAGAAACGCCTGAATATATGGATAATCCCGACAACATCGCAATTTACGATATAAACACAATTTTAGAAGTTGACAAAAGTATTGCACCTTATTTAAGTGCAACTTACGGCATGGCTTTCGAACGCAAGCACGAAAACGCTCCTTTTACCGTAGTGGAAGACTTTTTAGAGGAGGTCGAAAAATGAAAGAATTGCACCGACCGTACATTCGCCAAGCCGTCCGCAATGAGGTTGAACGTCGAGCCGAAAAAGAAAATGGTCAATTTTGCGATGCAAATACAGGAAAAGTTATTGAAGGGCAATACGATTTGGGTCATATAGCTGGAAATGAATTTTGGCGAGAAAAAGAACAAGCCGAAAGCGAGGGTTTAACGCAAGAGGAATTTAACGACAGAATGAACGATCCCAATCTTTATCAGATTGAAGATCCCAGTTCAAATCGTTCTCATAAATATGAAAAACCCCGCGAAACCGAACAAGAAACGGAACAAGAAACCCAACAAGAAACCGAACAAGAAACCGAACAAGAAACCTCGCATTATTTTGACCAAGAACAAGAAAACGAGTTTGAAGAAGAATTTGAGGAAGAGGAAGATATGGAGCAAGAAATGTAGGAATTTTATTTTTATTGTTGAATAACGTAAAAATATTGAAAAATGCCCGTAAATACCGAAATGTGCCGAAATATAGTGATATATACTGATATATACCGAAATATGCCGAATTGTTCCGAGATATTGCGAATTTGGAATAAACGGGCGGATAATATCCGCCCCTACAAATCGCCAACGTAGGGGCGGATATTATCCGCCCGCATTTCTCAAAACTTCCGCAATTTCTCAAAACTTCCGCAATTTCTCAAAACCTCCGCATTTTTCAAAACCTCCATATTTCCCAAAACCTACATAGAAAGGATTTTCAAAAATATGAACACCATCGAAAGTTACCTTACAACAGGACAAACCCATTTTGCAAACGCCATCGAATACCTAAAAAACACCGAATTTTACCAATATTTTATTTTTTTAACAACCGAATTGCCAGCAACAATAATGCAATTTTTATGGGAATTTTCCGCAGAACTGCCTTATTTGCCATGGTATTTTTCGGTGCTTTTTTATGGTTCGATAATTATTACGGTGCTGTCATTGGTTTTTACAGCAATTTGCATAATTTTTGCATATATTTTAGCAATTTATACAAACGCTAAAAACTGGAAACCGAAACCGAACAGTCAGTTAATGTACAGCTATTTTGGCGGCTCTGGATTTTTCCAACGCAAATTGATTTATAAATCGGCGTTTGATTTTATGCTTGATGTCAACCTTGTTAAATTTACATTTTTGGGGATTGCGGGATTGCTAAAAAGCATCGAAAGCAAATCTACAATATTGTTATTTTTATTCGCCATTTTATACTTTATATTGGAAATATTTGGAATTATCGAAATAATTTTTAGGTTTATTTTTGGCGGCATTTTCTTTTTTGTCTTTGGCATTTTTCATTGGATAATTTTACTCGTTTTGACGGTGGCTTTTTGCTTATTGATGCCAATCGCAAAATTAGTTGACAAAATTTTGCGAAATGAGCAACATTGTCCAAATTGTTATACAAAATTTAATTTGCAACTTTTCAAATGCAAAAGTTGCGGAGTTTACCATGAAAATCTTTTGCCAAGCCTAACAGGAATTTTATTTGCACGTTGTTTATGCGGTAAATTTACGCCAGCCAACACAATTATTAGGCATTTTCACAGGTTACAAGCGGCTTGTCCAGTTTGCAAACAAGAAGTTGTTGCGGTAAATGCAGTACCTTTTTCGATTCAGCTAATTGGTGCTGAAAACTCTGGCAAAACCGCATTTTTGGCATTTTTTCAATATTTATATTTTAACAAAAATAATGTGCAACTAATTCCCAATAATAATTTTGCACAATTACAAGAAATGTATCAAAACGGCAAAACATTTCCAACTGAAACCTCTGCAAATTATAATTTTGTATTTTTATCTAAATTAGATAATCAAGTGCTAACTTTTTATGATATTTCTAGTAAAATTGTACAAAATTTTGAACTTGATAAACCTCCAACAAATTTTATTTATTGCAACGCATTTATTATTATGATAAATCCCGCAACCGCAATGGACGAAACCGAAACCGCTATTATAAACTTTATTAACAAATTTTCCGAAATAACAGGAAAATCCGCTACAAAAATGACAAACAAACCTGTTGCTGTAATTATCAATAAATCGGACAATATAACATTGCCAAAATTCAACAAAAATCTCAAAAAATATGTGCACGAAACCAGTAAAATTTGTCGCCAATATTTGGTTGATATTGGCTTAATTAACACAATAAATAATATCGAAGGCGTTTTTGCAAATGTTGGTTATTTTATAATGTCCACTGGCGAATTTGCTAAAAATACAACTGGATTTCCTGTAACTTGGCTTGCTGTAAAAAGTAAATCGGAATTATCCCATATTTTAGAGGATAATTTGATGTAGGAAAAAATTTATGTAGGAAGAAAACGGGCGGACCCGCCTGCTGGACGGGCAGGTAATATCCGCCCCTACAAAGTGCCAACCGTAGGGGCGGATATTATCCGCCCGAATTTTTCGTCCTCCCGAATTTTTCGCCAAGCATTTTTACTAAATCCAACAAATACAAAATAAAAATATCCATATTTTATTGAAAAACAAAAATATTATATAAATATTAAAAATTAGAAATTATTGTTATCATATATATATATATATATATATATATATATATATATATATATATATA
>WRKG01000209.1 GCA_009778185.1 Bacillota bacterium | reverse complement strand
GGGGCGAAGCTCCTTGCGGGTTCGGGCAGCCTGTCCGCCGGCAGGCGGGCGCCCGAGGTTTTAGGTTTTGAAGTTGTTTGACTATAAAACCCCAAAAAAAGCCACGGCAAAATTTCACCGTGGCTTTAGCCAATTTAATAGTACCAAAAATTAGTTTGGTTTTGGTGCATCGTCATCGTGGTCGTCAGCGTTATCGTGGTTAGCGGCATCGTTTTTGGCGTTTTCTATGGTGTTGTGCAATGTGGTAGAAATATCGTCAATTATTTCGGCTGTTTTTTCCAGGATTGTTTGGCTTGCTTTTTTTAACTTCGGCTCTACATCTTTGTAAGCGTTAGATGCCTTTTGTCCAAATTCTTTTGCGAAAGCTTCGGCATTTTTTGCAAACCGTTGAAATTTCTCCTCAACCTGATCGGCGGTGTCTTCATTGATAAATTTGCGAGCGTCCGATTGGTTCAACGTATCTAGTAATCTTCCAGCCTCTTCGGCGTTAATTTTGCCCTCTTCTAAAAGGGATAAAACTTTCAAGCGTTCGTCTTTCATAATGACCTCCTATAAAAAAGTTTTTAGTGTGTGTGCAGCAGGTTTTTTACACCCTACTATTATATACGATAACTTTTCAAATTTGACTGATATTTTTTATTATTTTTTTGATATTATCGTAATATTTTTTACAATCTTTGGTTAGGGGCGAATGTTGGATATTTTCGGTCTCGAAGTTCGCCGCCGCCGCTAAAATCGCGCGGTTCGCGTAAATGAAACACGTCAACGGCTTTTAGCATAATTTCGGTTTGCGTATCTAATTCTCGGCTAGCGGCTGCAACTTCGTGCGAGGTTTCCGAGTTCGATTTTACCACTTCGGATATTTGATTTATTCCGTTGTAAATGTGATCTATCGTTATCGCTTGCTCTTGCGACATTTCCGCTATTTTCGAGATAAGTTCCGAAACTTCTCGTACGTGTTGCACAATTTGATCCAACGATTTTGATGTATCTTCGGCAACTTTTATTCCTTCGTCAACTTCTTTTAACGTGATTGAGATTTCGCTTTCGGTGTTTTTGGTTGCCGATTGGCTTCGAGTTGCCAAATTACGCACTTCTTCGGCAACAACGCTAAATCCTTTGCCATGTTCGCCTGCACGAGCCGCTTCAACGGACGCATTTAATGCCAACAAATTTGTTTGGAACGAAATATTGTCAATCACTTTGATAATATTAGAAATATTGTCAGAAGTCGATTTTATGCTTTCGATTGATTCCACCATTTTTTCCATATCGTAACTGCCAGCATGAGCAGAATCGGTGGATTGTT
Source organism: Bacillota bacterium (assembly GCA_009778185.1). Taxonomy (GTDB): domain Bacteria; phylum Bacillota; class Clostridia; order Lachnospirales; family WQUN01; genus WRKG01. The sequence goes on along the minus strand of WRKG01000209.1, from coordinate 11,116 downwards.
GGGCTTTTTCGTTGGCGGTAATTGCAATTTGTGCGGTGTTTCTAATTTTATCCTTTACCTGCTCGATGGAATTGTTTATTTCCTCGACAGATTCCGTTTGCCGAGTTGTTGCTTGTGCCAAATTTGCGGAGCTATCGGCAATTTGCGTTGTGGTTTGCTGCACTTTATCCGAAGATACCTGAATAGCGTGCAAAGCGGTATTTAGCGAGGTTAAAATATTTATTAAAGCCTCCTTTATTGGTCTATAGGAATCAATGCGCGTACGATCGACAGGCACAGTTAAATCTCCGTGAGAAATTGCAACCAAAATTGCGGTAATTTCGTTGACATTCAACAGCAATTCGATTCCCGTCGAGTTGACCGTTTCTTTTAGCGTGTTAAAAGCGCCACGATAATTGCCCTGCACAGGAGACAAAAATTCGCCTTTTGCCATTTGCGAAAGGGCTTTTTCAATTTCCGCAACAGGATCGGCAATGGATAGCAACGTTTTGTTAAGTTGCACAAAAAGGACAGCCCACGCACCTTTGTATTTGGTAATATCGGCTTGTTTGTCCAGTTCGCCGTTCGCCAAATTGGAGAACATTAGCGTAACATCGTTGTTTAGTTCTTTCATATTTTCCATAATTTCGTTAAAATTGGTGTTTAATATGGATTTTTTGCCTGGCATTTGCTGAATTTCAACGTCAAAATTGCCTTCGTCAATATTTTTCATAATTTCGAAAACCAAAAACATATCTTGGTTAAAGCTATCCAACAAAGCGTTTGCCTGCTTGCAAAACTTTTTGAACGAACCCATATATTTTGCCGAGTTTGCCCTAAAATCGATGTTTCCGTTAATGTTATATTCATGCTCTAACTGGGCAAAATCGTCCATTAAATCGCCTATAACATCAGAAAGCACATAAATATCCTGTGTTAATAGCCCAATTTCGTCATTGCTTGTTTTTTCGCGGTTTATGTGCGTGTTTCCTGCTGCCATTTCACGAGATATTTTCAGCAAATTTGTAATAGGATTTGTAATGCGAGTTAGCACTATCAAAATTATAACGCCCATGATAACCACAGCCGCCACGGAAATTAAAAGGCTTATCAAGCGAATTTGATTTATATGCTGATAAAATTCGGCAATGGGCATTATTGCATAAATTATGCTGTTGCCAACCGCATAAAACTCAGTGTAATATTCCATACCGTTTATGGTTGACCATTGGCGATTTTCGGCTGTGGGACGAGAACTAGTCAACGTAAAAATTTGCCCTATTTGGGTTCGGTCGGGATGTGCCGTAATTATGCCATTTTCCACGATAAAAATACTGCCCGTTGTGCCAAGGCGAGTGCGTTCGATGTTTTGCTGAATTGCCAAAATATCGTTAAGGTGTTCGATTGCCTCGCCAGGAATACCAACTTGCACAAAGCCAGGAGCATCGGTACGCGCAACGCCGACATACGAAAATACAATTCCCAAAGCGGCGTTCGGCATGGGATCTTGAACAAATTCTAAAGTGGGATCGGCTAAAATGTCTAAAAACGGTTGCGATTGCTCGTTATCGGAATAATCGAAGCCAAAAAAGCCGGGAATATTTCCGTATTGCAAAATTCCGTTGCCGTCTGCAACGTGAACTTCGTAAACATTCAATTTTTCGGCAATCATTTGCATTGTGGCTACACCTTCGGCAGAAGTATCTAACAAACTGGGATTTAAGCGAATCATTTCGGCGAAAGCACGAGCCAGAGCAATGTTTTTGTTGTCAATATCGGTAAAAACAACATCTTTAATTACTTCTGAAAGTTCGTAGGCATTTACAATATTGTCAGTAACCGCGGTCATGGATGCGTCAATCATTTCTGTAACGGCGTTGTGAGTGATAAAGTAACTTATAATAACGATGGTGGTTACTGCGGCTATAAGTATAAGCATTACAGGTATCAATATTTTAATTTTAATAGATTTGAACATTTCGATTTCTCCTTGTTTTTCTATAAAAATCTAAAAGTTGGCTCTATAAGCGGCAGTAATGGAGTTTTGGTGATCACGTTCGTGAGCAATGCTGCCGTTGTGAGTGCGGCTGCCTCGAAAGTGCAAACAAACGTGTCCGTTCATGTTGTTGCCGTTGCGTTGTCCGCCGCCGCCGTGAGGCATTGCGTTAATGGAAGCCGCAATAACTTGTCCGTTCAAGTGAACCCAAACAGGACGAGTATCCCAAGTCCAGTTACCGCCAGCGAGCGTACGGCGAAAAGCGGCGGTATCGGCGGCAGTAGCAGGAAAAACATCGGCGTGGTTTCCGTGCGAAAAACTTATTATATTGTAGGTAATGCGTGTGCGTACGTCCGTTATTTGGATTGGCGTGTTGCGTGGCATAACTCGGCTTACGTGCGACCATTGCAAAGCGTGCGGACCGTATCTATCGCGGCGGATATGCGGTTCGGCATCGATAATCTGCTGGCGCAATTCTACAAAAAGCTGATTTTGCTCTTGCAAAGCAATTTCTAGCATTTCGATATAGTCAACCAAATTGCTTGCTACTTCTTCGGCAGAATCCAGTTGTATTTCTTCGGGATAATATGATAAAAGTTGTACAACTTGATTTTGTTCTTCAATTTCTGCCCAAACTTGTTCCGAAAAGCCTTCTAAATTTTCCAGAGTGTACATTAAAGTTAGTTGCGATTGAAATGTATTGTTGAGCATATTGCTAACCACCGCAATATGGGCACTTTCGCCCAATTCTCCAATCATTTCCTGGCGGCTATTTTCGTATTCTCGCAAACGAGATTCCAAACTTTCGGCGTGTGTCCAAATGCTCATTAAGTTGTCAATGTAATTTTGGCGTTGTTGTTGATAAGTGTTTAGTATACGAGATTGTTCCTCGCTGATTTCGCCCTGTAGCAGGTTGACATCTTCGATTAACTCGGTTTGTTGCTGTTCGGATACTTCGTGCAAGTGGTAATATGCCTCGATAGCACTTTCCAACGAGACAAAAAAATCGTCAACTGTCTGTTGGGCAAGTTCCGAATGCCAATGCAACACAAAAACGATTGCCAACAAAACAGGCAAAACTGCGACCGCCGTATATATTGTCCTAAGCGAAATGCGTACACTTCTAGTTTTTCCGCTAGTATAAGATGGCACAAGCATCAGCGAAAAATATTTCTTATGTACTTTCGTCTGTGCCTTTGCACGTTTCGGCTTTCTCTTAAATATCATTATATCACTCACTTTCTTTTAGTGCAATTCAAACATAAAACCTTAAAACATTAAGACCGTGGGCGCTGCCCACACCCGCAAGGACGCGCGCGCCCTTGACCCGCCTGCCTGCCGTAGGAAGGCTAGTTTTTTTGTTTTTTTGGGTTATATTTTGCAGGGGCGTTGTTTGGGCATTTACCAATGGAATTTTGCATTTTCCAATGGGATTTTGCATTTTCCAATGGAATTTTGCATTTTCCAACGGGATTTTGGCATTTTCCAATGAAATTTTGGCATTTTCCAATGGAATTTTACATTTTCCAATGGAATTTTGCATTTTTCAATGAAATTTTGCATTTTTCAATGAAATTTTGCATTTTCCAATGGGATTTTGGCATTTTCCAATGGGATTTTGGCATTTTCCAATGGGATTTTGGTATTTGCCGTAGGGGCGGATATTATCCGCCCGTTATGGCTTGCGGGCGGATAATATCCGCCCCTACAAAATTCATTTTAATTTTTCTAAAATTTTTCCCAAATATATCGATTTTTTATAGGAAAAAGTGTATTTAATATCGGCAAAGAATGCGGACTATTTATAGTTGTATCTTTTCGGTTGGCGGACATACTCGGCGTGCTGTAGCCAATAATCATTTGAGCAAGTGCCTCGATTGATGTTGACATATGTGGCGATGAAGTTGCCGCCGCAGATTTTTCCACTGCTATTTTGCCCCTTGACCATTCAACTTTGAACAGCCCAGAATTTTCGGCAAAAGATTTATCTTTTACCTGAATTAAAACGCCGCCCTCTTCCGTTGGGGCTTTCATGGATTCCAAAGCAGGTATAATGTTCATAATGCGAAACATCATCGAGGAATCGTTGGAAACTTGAATGTTCCAGGCTTCGTTAAACAGGGAATATGGGTCAATTTCGTTGGGTATACTCCAGGAAAGTTCGTAAAATTGCGGTCGCAACTTTGCAATAAAGCCCAAAATTGCGTGCAATGCCGATTTATCCAACCAAGCCAATTCGTCAATGTACATTTTTTTGTCTTCGTTGGGATCGGTTTCGATTATCCCAAATTTTACATAGGAAGTTGGGATGTTTTGCAAATCGTAGTGGACATATGTGTATTTTTTTGCAATGTAGGGATCTTCGTCCATAATGCGGTTCCAATCGGCATCGCTGCGGACTATTGCGTAATTTTGTCGTTTTGCAAAGCCAGTGTAAACCGCTTTTATATCGTCTAAACTGTCGCCTTTTTGCCAAAACTGCACTTTTCCTTTTGGAAACGGATAAATTTCTAGTTCTTGTAATGGAATAGTTGCGTTAAATAATTTATGTGCAACTTCATAGCCAAATTTGCGATAATAAGCATACGAAAAAGGATAAAGTGCCGAAAAAATGTAACCCTCGTTTTTCATTTTAGCCAAACATTCTTGCATAATTTTTCCCATAATGCCACTTGCGCGAGCCTCGGGAGCGGTTATAACGCCTTGGATTCCCGCCATTTTTTGCGGCTTTCCGTCAAAGTACATATTGTACGGGATAATGTACAAGCCAGCCAATAAATTATCGTCGTCGTCAAAAGCACCAATTTTGGTGTAATTTGCGGTATTTTCGTCAGATTCTTTTAGCTTTTCTTGATAATTTTCGTCCGCCTCGTACAGGAAACACACACGGCTTAACAGTTTGTATTTATATTCGTCTTCGATAGTTGTTAAAGGTCTAATTTTCATAAAATTTCTCCTTTTATTTTTTGTGTAAAATAATTATATCACATACAAAAAAAAATATCTATTTAATAAAAAGCTACAAAATTTTTGTTGAATTTACTTTGACAATGTGATAATATTTAGTTGGTGGAGATTTCTAGTTTCTGCCAAATTACCGAAAGGAAGCTACATAATGAGAATAGCAAATAATGTACCAGCATTACTAACACACATAAGTCTGCGACAAAATGACAGACACATGACTAATTCAATGAATAGGCTTGCAACAGGCTTGAGAATCAACACTGCAAGGGAAGATGCCGCTGGAATGTCGATAGCTAACAAATTGAGTTTTCAGCTTGTTGGATTAAATCGGTCAAGCGACAATTCGAGCCATGGTGTTTCGCTTGTGCAAACAGCGGAAGGTGCGTTGAACGAGGTTCACGCAATGTTACAGCGTATTCGCGAACTTGCCGTTCAAGCTGCCAACGATACAAATGTTGCCGACGATAGAATCGCAATTCAGCGCGAAATAAATTCTTTAACGGACGAAATTACCGCAATATCGCGCCGCACAGAGTTTAATACGATTGGTTTGTTAAACGGAGAGGCATCTCGTGTTACCACAAATTGGGCGGTTGTTGGCGGAAACGCCACTTTAACACGTGTTATTTCTAATGCAATGTTTGTTACCGAGGGCGTTCCTGCGGGAACTTTGCGATACACCATATCCAATTTGGGAGCACCTGCGGTTGTTTCGGGGGCTAACGCAATAAACTGGGCGGCAACCGCACCAACTTCTGGCAGAATTGGAATAAATGGCATTGATATTGACATTCCGCAGGGAATGTCCGCAACGGATATTTGGGCACAAATTGTAGCGGCTTCCGATGCAGCTGGCGTTGTGCCAACTTTGCCAACCGCCAACGATCCAGTGCAGATTTCTAGTATGCGTTTTGGCAACCACGAAGAAGTACGCTTGACAGGCGACACAGATATTTGGGCAATGTTTGGCTTTGGAGTCGGCACTGCTCGTGGACAAGATGTACAAATTGGCGGCGGATCGAGTATTGACAGTCCTGCTATTGCGTCATCTAATCCAAATAGCCCGATTGACTGGAACTCGGTAATATTGACACAACAAACAGTAACAATAAACGGCGTTTCTATCACTATTCCAGGATATTCTACAACGGTCGATGTTTGGAACGCACTCAATGCGGCAATCGGCGATCCTGCAAATAATCTCAATTTAACGATGAGCGGAGCGGGCGCGGATCCGTTTACAATTAGCACAGTAAACTCTGGTAGTAGCGAAACCTTTAATTTAGGCGGAAGTCAAGCAATTTGGACAATGCTTGGGCTTTCAGCAGGAACATACACAGGCTCGGATGCCGCACTTGGCGCAGCTCCCGAAATGTTTGACGTTGCAGGAAATCCGATAACCGAGTTTAACAATTCGCTGGCGGTTTCCATTGAGGGCAATCGAGTTACATTGACAAGTCGGCAAGGGCACAGCATACAGTTGAGCATATTTATCCCAGATGATATGTTGACAGGAACGCCGCCGCAAGTAACTTTGCCATTAGATATGGAATTGCGTATCGAAGAGTTTGGCGGTTTGCGTGTACAAATTGGTCCAAACTTTAATATGTTCATGGATATACAAATTCCGCGAGTTAGTGCCGAAACTTTGGGGTTGACAGAAATTCGTGCAGGCGAGGAAGTTCGTTTGCTGCATTTTACCACACAAGAAGGTGCATCCAGAGGAATAAACCAAGTCAGCAGAGCAATAGAAATGGTTTCTCGAACCCGTTCAAGGTTGGGTGCGTACCAAAACAGGCTAGAGCATACGATTACAAACCTTGATAATTCCGCCAACAACACCGAAATTGCCCGCAGCCGCATCCAAGATACCGACATGGCAAGAGAAATGACCTTAATGACTCAACGGCAAGTTTTGTATCAAGCAGGGCTATCCATTTTGGGACAAGCTAATCAACGTCCGCAAATGATTTTGCAACTGCTGCAATAATGTAAGATAAAGCCAGGTTGATAAAAAATGGGCTGTTGTAGAAAAGACGGGCGGATAATATCCGCCCCTACAAATTGCCCACCGTAGGGGCGGATATTATCCGCCCGTTATTTTCCCCAAAAAATTATTTTCTCCAAAAAATTATTTTCAACTCATTAAAATGCAACAAATCCCAGTTTGTTATATACAAACTGGGATTTGTTGATTTATGCAATTATGCAACATTCAAATTTCTAATAAATTCTTGTAAAAGCCTTGGTACATCGTCAATTTGTAGTTGCAAAAGTTTAAGCATAAAGCCAAGCCTGGAACGCAAGTTTATTTGGCTTATGTTTGTTGTAATTGTTTCGGATTCGCCAAATTCAACAGATTCGTCATCCAAAAGGCTAAGCATAAATTCTAACATAGCACGTATGCTCATTTGCTCGACATCGGTTGGGATTTCTACAACGTTTTCATTGGATTCGTCAACATCGTTGTTTTCGTCCGTTTCGGATTCTTCGGATTCGCCAACATCGTTGTTTTCGTCTGTTTCGGTTTCTTCGGATTCGTCAACTTCGTTGCTTTCGTCTGTTTCGGATTCTTCGGATTCGTCAACATCGTTGTTTTCGTCCGTTTCGGATTCTTCGGATTCGCCTGCCTCGCCGGCAGGCAGGTCAACATCGTTGTTTTCGTCCGTTTCGGATTCGCCAACATCGTTGTTTTCGTCTGTTTCGGTTTCTTCGGATTCGTCAACATCATTGTTTTCGTCCGTTTCATCGGATTCGTCAACATCATTGTTTTCGTCTGTTTCTTCGGATTCGTCAACATCATTGTTTTCGTCTGTTTCTTCGGATTCGTCCGTGTCTTCTTCGTCAGGGTCAACCGTTGGAAATTCTGGCATAGTAACTATTGGATTGCCGTCTTCGTCAAGTTCAACTTCAGGAGTTAAAGTTAGCAAATCGTCTAAATCTAAATCCCAAAATTCGTCTTCTTCGCCCTCTTGTGGCTCTTCTGGAAGTTCGGCTATTGGTGGTAAAATTTCGATTACATCTAAATCAAAGTTTGGCAACTCAAAATCTAATCTACTTGTTGCGACAAAGGCTGGCATTTGTGGAGGTTGCACACTGTTTGATAAACTTTGCAAACTTGGCAATGCTCCTGCGTTCCACTGCCAGTTGTTGGCAAAATCGAAACCTAGCGTATTTTCCCAAAAACCTCTATCCAAAAGATGTGCCGTTGAAACGTTCAAGCCGTCCATATTTGGAGAAAGCATTTCGGGCTGTAAATTTAGGGAAATATCTTCGTGTGCAAACGAGTTTGTCATTGTTGCAGGAGATAATCCGCGACCGATTCTGCGTACACTTCCGCCAGTACCAATACTTGGCATTATTGCAACCGCATTGGTTACAGAAATATCTGCGTTAGCATATCCGACAATTCCGCCGAGATTGTGATCTGCGGTAATGTTGTTGCCAACGTTAATAATATTGCCGATGGCAGTAGCATTTTTGATAGATACGCCAACTATATTAAATATATCTATTCCAAATATTCCGCCCATAAACGAGGCAGAGGCATCGTAAACATTATTGGTTAAATTTCCAACAAAAGCGGCGTTTTCAAGGTCTACTGTTGAGAACGTTGCTCTTGTTTGGGGGCTTTCAGCAAGGTTAAAGTATAGCGATTGCCCATCTTGTGCAAGTTCGAGGGAGCGAGCGTTTCTACCAGTGATACCAACGCTAAGCGATCCGCCCAAAATTCCGCCAGTTTGTGCGGCGGCAGGAGCCAACGGGTTATTGTTGGTTATATTTCCCGTAAAACTGACATTGTGCATTACATTATGATGTATTTGTGGAACGCCCTGTATAGTAATTACGCCCAAAAGTGCGGCAATTCCGCCTGCAAAAGAGTGATAGGTAGGCATTACTACAGGTTCGTAAGCAACTTCGCCCACAAAATGCACGTTTTCGACGGTTGCGTTGCCAGTTATTATATAGGTAATTCCTGCTGCAAGCGGCCAATCGGGGCTGATTGTGCGTACTTCGCCGTAAACTGTAAGGTTGCGCAACGTACCGCCAATAATATTGTCAAACAAAGGATGCCGCGACGAAAAGTTTCGGATTGCATAACCTTGTCCGTCAAAAGTTCCCGTCAAATCGAAACGCAAGCCGTTAAAATCGGCATTAGCCGGAATTATAATGTCGTTTCCAAGACAATAATTAAGGTTCATGCGATCAGCGTATTCGTTAATCCACAGCAAATGAGCAAATTCGGTTATAATGTAGCAGCCATCGGCACTCAATGGTGGCTCGGATGGTTCGGTTGGCGGCGGCGTTGGCGGTAAAGTTCCAATAGGAGGAACAACCTCTGTTACTGGTGGATCTGGCGATGGCGTTGGTGGCGGTTCGGTTGTCGTTGGCGGATTGGTTGAAGTCGGCGGTTGCGTGGTTGGTGGTTCGGTTGTGGTTGGTGGTTGCGTTGATGTTGGTGGTTCGGTTGTTGTTGGCGGCTGTGTTGTCGTCGGTGGTTGCGTTGGAGTTGGCGTTGATGTAGGCGGTTGCGTTGTGGTTGGTGGCTGCGTTGTCGGTGGTTCAGTTGTGGTTGGAGGTTCGGTTATTATTGGTGGCTGTGTTGTGGTTGGTGGCGGCATAGTCGGCATAGGAAACCAAGTTTCTGTGTCTATGTAGTCGGGTTCTTGTGATGAATTATTGTTATTTTGGTCTTCTTCGCGACGGTTGTTTTGGGCTATTTGCCAACGATCTTGAGCATCCCAGTAACTGCGGTCGGTTCGTTCTAATAATGGCGGAACAGTTTCTAGTACATCTTCGGTTACCCAATCGCTTTTTTCTAGCAGATGATCGCTGTTGTTCAAAATTTCTTCCAAAGTAAAAATGTTAAGATCGGGCAAATATAGGGGGATTATTGCTAAAGTTGAAAGCCTGTCATCTCGCCAATGGTAAATAAAATTTTCGGGAACGTCTGCATAAATGCCATCTTCCCAAACAAGCAACATTTCGCCTTGTTCTAGCATAAATCCGCCGTCAACTTCGCCACCACCTTCAAGCATAACGATGTACGGGATATTTTCGTAAGTGTAGCCCATGGTAAACATAGTTCCACGCACAGACATAGCAACACTGCCCAATCTGGCACTTATATCCGAGCCAGCGGCTTGTTGTCCAACGCTTACTAATGCGTTACCTCTTGTCATGTTCAAGGTAATGCGGTTGCTTGTCAACTCAAAGTTAAGTTCGCTATTGCTGTCCATTTTAACTAATGAGCTGTCGTCCAAATTCAAATAAATGTTAGTAGCTGCTCCAGTTGCAAGCATATCACCTGCATTTACACGAGCGTTGGGGCGTGGTGTTGCAGAACGCTCTCCGCCACGGTATAAATTGGCGTTAGCACCCTCTACTCGGTAAACTGAAACAGTACGCGCGGTTTCGGCTGCATCGACCGAGATGTTCAGCGAAAACATCATAATTACTGATAATAAAACCGCAAAAAATCTTTTTACTTTCATAAAGCAAAATCCTTTCAAAAAATACTTTTATTGCTCGCAAAACAAGTTAATTTATGTATTAAGATTATAATTTATATTTGGGAAAATGTCAATATTTTTGAAAAAATTTTTTTGTAGCAATGGATAAAATTTTCCATTTTGTAAGTGGAAAATTTTGTTTGGTTGGGTTTGGTATGAAGTGTATTTTTATAAAGGTTTAGGTTTGTAAAACTTATTTACAAACCTAAACCTTTTTTTGCAAAACCATAATTTTTAATTGACAACAAGAAAAACCTATTGTATACTGATTTGGTGTGAAATTAAACATTATTTTCCCAAAATTTTCCAATCTTGAATTAAGATTAAGGAGTAACCATGAAAACCTACAAATTCGAATATGACCTAACAATGAGCCGTCAACCGCAGCAAGGCAACGTGCAATTTACCGAAGACGGCACAATTACCGTAAATCCGCCAGATGAGCCGTCTTTCACGATAAACGCAATTCATTTGGAAGAAGTGCTTGTAAAAGCTGGCGTTGGTTGCGGTTTGCTTTACGTTAAGCAAAAAAGCGGCGGCGACAAAATTCTGTGCCGTTTTACTATGACTTGCCTTAAAAAAGCGGGCGATTTTTGCAAAGTTGTCAACTATTTTATTGCAACGGGAACGCCCATTATCCCAGAAGACAAGGAGCATCGCA
>WRKG01000208.1 GCA_009778185.1 Bacillota bacterium | reverse complement strand
AAGCTGGCGAATTGTTTAAGGCAATCGTAAAAAATAAACCCGCCGAAGAATTAGAGCAAATTGCCCAATTTTACGATTATTTTGAAATTCAACCGCTGGGAAACAACAGCTTTATGGTTCGCAACGGGCTTGTGGAATCGGACGAGGATTTGCGAAATTTTAACCGAAAAGTTGTTGAATTAGGCGAAAAATTGGACAAGCCAGTAGTTGCAACTTGCGATTCTCATTTTTTGGACCCCGAAGACGAAGTTTTTCGGCGGATAATTCAGGCGGGCAACGATTACAAAGATGCCGACAAGCAAGCTCCGCTGTACTATCGCACAACCAACGAAATGTTGGAAGAATTTGATTATTTAGGCGAAAAAAAGGCGTTCGAAGTGGTTGTTACAAACACGCAAGCCATCGCCAATCAAATTGAAAATTTGCATCCCATTCCACAAGAGCCGTTTCCGCCAGTTGTGCCGAACGCAGAGGAGGACGTACGCAAATTTGCAACCGAAAAAGCCCACGAAATGTACGGCGAAACGCTACCGCAAATAATCGCCGACCGCATGAAACAGGAACTTGACTCGATTATTCCCAACGGTTTTGCAGGAATGTACATTTTGGCGCAAAAATTGGTAAAAGAATCGGAAGAAAACGGCTATTTAGTGGGTTCGCGCGGTTCGGTTGGCTCGTCGCTTGTGGCGCATATGATAGGCATAACCGAGGTTAATCCGTTGCCGCCGCATTATTTTTGCCCAAGTTGCGGATATTTTAACATCGAGAAGGATTATTCTGGCGGTTCGGGCTGTGATTTGCCCACTAAAAAATGCCCAAAATGCAACGAAATTCTCAAAAAAGATGGGCATGACATTCCTTTTGAAACGTTTTTGGGATTTGACGGCGATAAAGATCCCGACATTGACCTAAATTTTTCTGGCGAATATCAGCAGCAAGCCCATGCACACGCCGAAGTTTTGCTAGGCAAAGGGCAAATTTTCAAATCTGGCACAATCTCAACGCTAGCGGAAAAAACGGCTTATGGTTACGTAAAAAAATATTTTGAAAACAAGGGCGAAAGCAAGCGGCGAGCCGAAATTGACCGTCTAGTTTTGGGCTGTACGGGCATAAAAAAAACCACTGGACAACATCCAGGTGGACTTATTGTTGTTCCTGTGGGACATCAAATTTACGAATTTTGCCCAATTCAACATCCCGCAAATCAGCAAAAATCGGGCGTTATTACCACGCATTTTGATTATCACTCAATGGAGGGCTGTTTGCTAAAATTGGATTTGCTAGGACACGATGTTCCCACAATTTTGAATATGTTGCACAAATTTACAGATGTAGATCCGCGCGGCGTTGCATTGGACGATCCGCAAGTTTTGCAGCTGTTTACGTCCGAGAAAGGGCTTTACGCAAATTATAAAAATGATAATCCTGTTACACCGACTGGCTCGCTGGGCTTGCCAGAGTTCGGCACAGTTTTTGTGCGGCAAATGTTAATCGAAACCAAGCCGACAATTTTTTCCGATTTAGTGCGTATTTCGGGACTTTCGCACGGCACAAATGTTTGGACAAACAACGGACAAAACCTCATAAAAGACAAAATAGCAACCTTAAAAGAGATTATCCCAAGCCGCGACGATATTATGGTTTACTTGATAAATAAAGGCGTTGCCAAAAAAACGGCGTTCAAAATAATGGAATCGGTGCGAAAAGGTCGCGGAATAACCGACAGCGAGGCGGAAGATATGCGAAAAGCCAACGTTCCTGCGTGGTATATTGAATCGTGCCGCAAAATTGAATATTTGTTCCCAAAGGCTCATGCGGTGGCGTATGTGCTAATGACTGTGCGGATTGCGTGGTTTAAGCTGTATTTTCCTGCGGCGTTTTACTCGGCATCATTTTCCGTAAAAACGGAGGATTTCGATTATACGCATATGTGCAACGGCTTGGAAACCGCACAACGAGAGTACGCGCGGCTGATAAATAGCGGGCAAACTGGCACAGATACCGCCAAAACCAAAAGCACAATTTCCATTTTAGAGTTGGTCATCGAAATGTACAAACGTGGGCTAAATTTTGCTCCGCTAAATATTTACGAATCAGAATCCGCCAAATTTAAGCCCTTAAATGACAAGGAAATTTTGCCGCCGCTGTCAACTGTGCAAGGTTTAGGACAAAATGCCGCCGATGCAATAATAACGGCTCGCAACGAAAAGCCATTCAGCACGGTTGACGATTTCAAAATGCGAACAAAATCCAACAAAAACGTCCTAGAACTACTCAAACGGCACGGCGTTTTAGAGGGAATCCCCGAAACTGACCAGGTTAGTTTGTTTGATATGTAAAATGCAAATCCTCGGGCGCCCGCCTGCCAGCGGGCAGGCTGCCCGAACCCGCAAGGAGCGCGCCCCTTGACCCGCAAATTGGTTATTGTAGGAGTAAATAAATTAAAAATGGTTACTTTTGATAAATTCAAATTACTAACGAAATAAACCTATAAAAAATAGCGGGTCAAGGGACGCGTTCCTTGCGGGGTTTGGGGCAGCGCCCCAAGGTTTTAGCCCCAAGGTTTTAATGTTCAGGCAAATCGTGGTGTACATACGCCATATCAACTATATCTTGGATTAGGTACATTCTTTTGTCGAGATCGGATATTTTGTTGGCACAGTCAATTAGTTCTTGTGAAAGATGTTCGGGCATTTTGTCCTTGTATTTGTATTTTACTTTATGCTCCAACGATGCCCAAAAATCCATTGCTTGCGTGCGAATTTGTATCTCGACAGGAAGATTTACCGTTTTGTCGGTCAAATATACGGGAACTTCGACAATTAGATGATAACTGCGGTAACCACTAGGTTTTGGGTGCGTTACGTAATCTTTTTCGCTACGAACAGAAATATCTGGTTGACGTTTTATAACGGCTGCAATGTAAGTTATATCTTTCGCATAGGAGCAAATGCAACGCAAGCCAGCAATATCGGTTAAATGCTTGGTTACGCTTTCCGCCATTATTGGGAGATTTTGGCGATGCAATTTTTCCGCAATGCTTTCTGGCGACTTTAAGCGGTGCTTTATATGCTCAATCGGATTATACGCCTGAAAATGGGAAAAATCTTCCAAAAGTATATCTATCCTAGTAGAGATATTTTTTAATGCACATTGATATAATATCAATAATTCTTTTAGCTTGGCAAATTCTTCTGTTGAAAATAGCAAATTTAATCCCCCTTTTCGATTTGCACATCAATCCTAATTAAAAAAATGCGGGTCACCTGCCCGCCGACGGGCGGGAGGGCACTGTTCTTTTGTCCACTGGACAAAATTCAGCCTTGCGGGTTTGCCTGTCCGCCGGCAGGCGGGGGCAACGCCCAAGGTTTTAATGTTTATATTTTTACAACGCACAAGGTATGGTAATAGTCAAAATTGCGCCGTTTTCGCTGTTGTTGGCTTGTGCTGTGCCTTTGTGCTGTTCGGCGATTGTTCTGACTACTGACAATCCTATTCCTGTAAGCCCATTTTTGCCCTTAAAAAAACGTTCGAAAACCTGCGGTAAAACTTCTTCTTCAAAACCTGGTCCATCGTCCGATACAGTTATTGTAACTTTTTCGTCAGCCAATTTGCATTCCAAAATTATTATACTTTCGGCAAATCGTATTGCATTCGAAATTAGATTGTCAATGGCTCTTCCCATGTATGAAACTACACAGTTAATAAAAATCGGCTCTTTTGCGGTATCGTTGAATGAGATTTCCACATTTTTAACCTCGGCAAGCGGACGTTGCAAAGAAATTCGTTCTTGGATTAACGTACGCAAATCGGTGCGTTCAAGCGGTGGCAAAGTCAAGTTGTCAATACGAGATATGTACAAAATATCGTCAACCATTCCCGCAAGCCGTTTAGAGGCATCCAAAATGGTTTGACTAGCTTTTTCGGGTTCCATAATGCCGTATTTTATGCCCTCTGCATAGCTGTTTATTGTCATTAGCGGCGTGCGCAACTCGTGCGATGCGTTTTGGAAAAAAACTTTTTGATCGTTGTCGTATTTTGCCAGTTGCCGTGCCGTGTGATTCAAACTTTGGTTAAGTGCCTCAAATTCGGCATTTGTGAACGATTTTGGATTAGGCGTAAAATCTCCGTTGCCAATTCGCTTGGCGAAATCTTGTAAAGTGTGCAAAGGTTTTGCCAGCGAGCCAGATAAAAATCCTGTAACGATAATTGCAATAAACCAAATAAACAGCGCAAGATAAAACAGCAATGCGTTAATTATACTGGTAAACCGCTGAAAATCGGTAACGTCAACATAAAAAATTGTGTACGTGCCGTCTAATTCTGTCGATGATGCGGACGTTACGAAGTATGTGTTTTCGTGATTGCGTAATCTCATGTTGTAAAAAGCACCTGGATTTAAGCCGCTTTGTTGCATTATTGTTGAAATATGCTGCGATAACTCGGATGCACTTGGGCTAATTGGTTGATATGCGGCATCCATGTTGAACGTTCCCAAATTGGTACGTAAAAAATTTTGCGGATTGCCAACAACCATTATCGGCGGACGTTCGATTGGCGGATTCATTACACTGTAATTTCCAGCACGTGCCTCGTTTAGCACAGATACAGCATTGCTGCGAATATACTGATCGAGGGCAATGCTTAATGCTCCCCAAATTAGTGCAAAAGATAAAAATAACACAATGGAAAACGCCGCTAAAATGCTTAATCTTAAATTTTTTCGTAAAATTTTAATTGGTTTCATTGTTTTGTAATCCTTTTTATAATAATTCTACATTTGTCTTTTGCGGATTTAGCTCTTGCAGAAGAGCTTCACGTTCGTATGCAATTCGCCTAAATAAAGCCTTTGTGCGTAAAACTAACGTCATTGGGCTAATTGGCTTGGTAAAAAAATCATCGCAACCTAAATCTAAACCCGTTTGATAATCTAAATCGCTGTCGCGAGCAGTTAGCAAAAAGATAGGTACATGGCTAATATCGCGCAAAATTTTGCAGCAAGTAAAGCCGTTCGAGCCAGGCATCATAACATCTAAAATTACAAGATCGGCGTGTTTTTCGTGGAACGCTGCAAGCAAACTATCGCCATTTTCAAAGGTAAAAACACTGTAACCAGAGTTTTCTAAAAAGGTTTGAATCGCCTCGCGTATATCTTTTTCGTCATCTGCTATATAAATTACTTTTTGCATAAAAATCCTCCGTTTTTCAGCACTCGTTCAACTTAACAAAAATTAAAACCTTGGGGCGCTGCCCTCCACCTGCCGGCGGACAGGCAAACCCCGCAAGGACGCGCGCGCCCTTGACCCGCATTTTTTATTAAGTTGAATTGCTATAAAATGCCAATTTTGATTTTGTAGGGGCGGATAGTATCCGCCCGTTTTAGGCTTATGGGCGGATATTATTCGCCAAATTTTAGGCTTACGGGCGGATAATATCCGCCCATACATTTTGAATAAACGCAATTTTGCATATTGGTATTTAATATTTATTTTATTATACCATAATTATTCTAAATATACAAAACTCGCCAAAAATCAGCAAGCAAAAAAGGCGAAAAATTGAAACTAAACATTTTCAAAAATTTAGGTTACGAGCGGTTTGTATAATGTTGTCAACTTCCATTTGCGAAAGTGTATCGTCATCTTCTTTGCTGTAAGTGCATAATTTATCCAAATAGTCAACATTATATTTCGCAGTTGCCATATAAGAATTATTTAATGATTTTATTAAAGTTTCTGCATGAAAAGGTTTGGCTACAAAATCTTTTGCACCATTTTTCAAGGAATCCACAAGCGTTGCGGTGGTTGACGTTGCAGTTAGCATAACAACATTAGCATCCGAATCGTGGGCTAAAATTTCTTTTAAGGTTGCAATTCCGTCCATTTTTGGCATAATAACATTAAGAATAACCGCATCGGGATAAAGTTCTTTGTAAAGTTTTAAGCCCTCCAAACCGTCCTCCGCTTCGCCTACTACTTCGTAGCCTTCTTTTACTAGAATATCTGTCAACATTATGCGCATAAAAGCGGCATCTTCGACAATTAAAATTCGTCTGTTCATATATTTGTCCCCCATTATTTTAATTTTTGTTATGTTCATATTTTACCACAAAATATTAAAGGGTTCAAGCAAACTATTTACTTGAACCCACAAAATTATTTTATCCATTCACGAAAACGCGGATGGCGTTTCAAAATTTCTAACATAGCAACCATAAAATAGGTTACAAGAATCGCTGTAGCTATTGTTTCCATTATGCGGGGCAACCAGATAACGAAAAACGGCAAAAGTTGCCACGATGGAAAGGCTGTATACCGCAAAATTTGCGTATTTATCGAAGATACAACCATCGCAGGGATAATCATAGCCACCAGCAGCGGCATAGTTTGAATGTCGTATTTATCTTTCATAATGTACAGCGTTACAAGCCTGTCAATTAGCACGATAAGCAAGCCAAACAGTCCCGCGCCGACCATTGCCGTTGTTACAAATGGCAAAAAGTCGCTTATCGTATTGCCTGGGAAATTCGTATCTATCGAGCGGATAATCGCAAATTGGCTGATTAGCGACATATTTTCGGTGCTTATGCTAGCACGGTCGATGTTAGGAACTTCGTTGCCCGCGGCATTTAGCGTTGTGCCGTCGGTAAATTGTGCGTAAAAATTATTGTCAACGCCGTCCGTGTGCAATGAATACATATTAAAAAAGCCGATTCCGATTAACAGTGCCGAAAAAATTAGAACGGCGTTTCTTGTGAGAACAGTGGTTTTATTGCGTAAAAATAGCCACAAACTGCCACGTAAAAAGCCGCCCAAAGCAGATGTTACAGTCAAAAAAGGAATGTACGCACCGACAGGGCTTAAATGATGTCCCAAAAAGTCGGTAAGCCCAGAGACAACTGCACCATAAAATGGGCCAAAAAGTATAGCTGGCATCATTGAGAAAATTCCGTGTACGCTTAAACGGATTCCGCTTTCGCCAAAAACTGGCAAATACATTCTAAAAAAAGTACGAATAACCAAAGCCATTGCCAAAAACATTGCAGATATAACCATTCTTCGCAAGTGCGTTGATGTCATTTCAGGATTTTTTTCGTTTTTTTTGCTAAAGATATTGTGAAACATAGCGTTAAATTTAGTGAATATCGTCATGGAAAACAAAACCCTTCTATTTTGGCGGACGGCATTAACGCCGCTCCGATACTGTTTGTTAGCTGTAAATCTTTGGATAATGCCGAAATATTGTTAAAAGCATCGATAATATTTTGCGTAAACCGCATATTTGCAACCGATTTTGTAATTTCGCCGTCTTCAATTAAAAATGTGCCGTTGCGAGTAAGCCCTGTAACAAGCATAGTTGCTGGGTTTACAAAGTTGCTATAATGAAACTCGGAAATAAACAACCCTTTTGTTACGCCTTTTATTATGTCGGCTTGCGTTGGTGGCTGCAAATTGTCGCCGCCCTGCATCACCGTATTGCTAGAATATCCCCCATAACCTTGATTAGAATGGGCGTGTCCTGTTGGGTGCATATTCAATTTTTGTGCCGTTTTGTTGTCCAAAAGCAAATTTTTGACAACTCCTTTTTCAATCAATGGCAAACTTTGCCGTTTGTTGCCCTCATAATCAAAATACAGCGGAAAAAGTTTGGGATTGCTTACATCGTCATAAATGCTTACATTTTTGCCAAAAATTTGTTCTTTGGGAAGTTTTGTACCGCAAAAACTTAAACCGTCAATTACTCGTTTTCCGTTTAGCGACCAGGTAATGTAAAAAACTAAATCTCCCAAAGCGGCTGGCGAAAGCACCACAGCAAAGCGTTTGTCGGTTAATGTGATAGGATTCGCCGCCAAAACGGAGCGGTCTTTTGCTTGCTTAAAAGCCGCTTGAATGGCTTTATCCAAGCCGTTTGCCTTGTGCGAAACCGCTTCTCCGCCGCCGTCCGAGTTTGCCGCAATATTTGTTACAACCGTGTTAAAAGTTACGTTATCGAGGTTTGCAAATAAAATGTCGGTTTTGCTGTCGCTGTTGCCGTACGCAACAATCGTGTTGGTTAGCGTGATAGCTCCAGCCGCACTAAAATCAGAGCCGAGCGACGAAACGCCCTCTTTTATGACTTCTGCACGACCTTTTACGTCGTAAATTTCCGCTAAATTTTCGGAATTTTTGGCAGATTTAGCTGATTTTTTATCGGCAAAATCGGCTAAATCGGGAATTTCCCAGTCAAATTTGGCAAAATCGCCCGCTGGAGTTACTTGCAAAAGGGATTCCGTATTGTGAACCAACTTTTTGAGAGCATCATCATCAAGTACGTTAGTTACGCCCGTTGCTTCTTTTTTGCCGTCATGCAAGGTTAAATATACGTTTAAGTCTTGTTTGTTGATATTTTGGCTTATTTCAGAGTTTGCAAAACGAGTTACGCCCTCCGTTTGCCCTTCGATGTTGACAACGGCGTAATGTTTGGTATAGGAAGTTATTTTGTTTATTAACGTTGACACATAATTTTTATCCATTTGAAATAAACCTCACTTTTCTGAATCGGGCTGGCGAAGATGCGTGTGCAACGCGCATTACTTGCATTGGCTGCCCTTTTCCGCAATTTGGTACGCCGACCATTTGCCGATATTTGGCACTGCAAACGCCGTCGCAACTTCCCCAAAATTCGGTAGTTTTTCCTGTATATATGGGATTTTTGTAAATTTTGCCTGTAAGTTTGCCGTCTTTTATTTCGTGAGCTATTTCGCAGGCAAATTGAAAGTTGACACGTTTGTCGTCAATGCTCCAACTTTTATTTTCTTCGAGCAAAAAGCCGTATTCAACGCCTTTAACAAGGTCGTCATAGCTAAAATGTCCAGGTTGCAAATTTATATTTGTCATGCGAACGATTGGGAGATTGCTCCAACCGTCGGCGAGTCCCATTCCGTACGAATTTTGGTTGACAATCGGTGCGTTATCTCGGGAAGTTTGGAAATTGGCAAAAACGCCTTTTTTTACAAGCGTGATATTTTGGGCTTCAACGCCCTCGTCATCGTAGCCAAACGTACCAAGCCCTAAATCTCCCATAGAATCGGTTGCATCGGCGACAATAGTAACGTGTTCAGAGCCATATTTTAGGTTGGCGGATAAATCGGTTGGTGCTAAAAAACTAGCGCCTGCAAAAGCTGCCTCGCTGCCCAAAACTCTGTCCAATTCGGTGGGATGTCCCACGCTTTCGTGAATTTGCAACTGTAATTGTGAGGGCATTAAAATTAGGTCGAAAGTGCCTTCGGGGCAATTTTCGGCATTTGTTAAAGCAACTGCTTGCTGTGCCAATTTTTCGGAATGTTCGGGCAATTTCATATTCAAAACGGCTTCGTAACCTGCACGCAAATAATTGGTAAAACTGCGTTCTTGTGTATCGCCATTTTTGGTGGCTCTGGCGGTAATTCCGCCGCCCGATTGGTAAAAAGTTTGGGTAATGTAACTTCCTGTTGTATCGGCAAAAATAACTTTCTCTTTGCGAAAGGACATAAACGCCTCGCAAGAGGAAACATCTTGTACATTGGACATCACAGAATTACAAGCCATAAGAACGCCAATTTTTTCGTTTAGCGGCACTTCGAACGGATTTATCGAAATTTGCGTGGCGTACGTATCTTTTAAGGCTTTTTTGGGGCTTAATTCAACTTTATTGTTGTTCAAAACGGCGCTAGCAACGGCGGTATTGTAGGCTAATTTAACGGTATCCATTAAATTATCGAGGTTGGAAGTTGCGGCAAATCCCATAATTCCATTTACGTAAATGCGGATGCCAACGCCTTTGCTGCGACTAGTTGCAACGCTAGTGATTTTGCCATTTTCGGCTTTAATGTACTCGGTGGTAATATCTTTTAAGCGTAAATCGCCGTAATCGGCTTTAATTCCTTTGATGTAATTTATAGCTTCTAACAATTTTTCTTTAAGCAATAGCAAGGAAAAACCTCCTTTTTATGCGGATTTATTACGCATACGCAAGTAATTTATGGTTGCAATTATAGCAGCCATTACAAAAAATCCGCCTGGTGCAAGAATCATAATAATAGTGCGAGGGAAGAACTCTGGCAAAACGGTAAAGCCAAAAATTTCGCCCATTCCCAAAAACTCGCGGATTATGCCCAAAACAACAAGAGCAACGGTAAAACCTAATCCCATGCCGATTCCGTCCAAAAGCGACGAAAACGGTTTAGATTTGAAAGCATAAGATTCAGCACGAGCCAAAACAACGCAATTTGTGGTAATAAGAGGTATGAAGATTCCCAAAGCGTTGTTAAGATCGGGCAAAAAGCCCTCTAAAATAAAACCAACGGCTGTAACAAAACTGGCAATAATAACGATAAAACACGGGATACGTGCAGTAGTTGGAACAATTTTGCGTATGCAAGATATAACCAAGTTAGAGCCAGCCATTACAGCAGTTGTGGCGAGTCCTAGCCCAAGCCCATTTATAGCTTGAGTTGTAACCGCAATAGCAGGACAAAGTGCCACCATTTGTATAAATAGCGGATTTTCGTCAACTATGCCACGTTTAAGCAATGCAAAAGGATTGATAGTAATTTCCCCTTTCAAAATTTCTAAAGATGCGAAACAGTTTAGCCTTACGGGCGGATATTATCCGCCCCTACAATTTGAATAAATGCAATTTTTCAATCACTGATTCACATTACAAACAATTATACAGCTAAAAAATTTTTTAGTCAAATTAAATAGGGAAATTTTTTTGATTTTTAGGAAAAATTGTAGTATAATATTTTTAATTTGGCAAATAATCAAAAAGGAGGTTGATTTTTAGGAAAAATAGCCAAAAATAATAATTTCATGGAGGAAATAATATGCAAATTACAACTATAAACAATGGTGCTTTGACTATAAACAAACCCTCATTAAACCCTTTTAACATTGCTAAAACCCTAAAATCGCAAACTTTTAAGTTATCCGAAAACGCAACTTTAGATATTAGCAACGAGGCTCGCCAAATGTTCCAAGCTATACAGAAAGAAAATCCTAGCCAGTTAAGACAAAATAATTTTACTGAAATAAGGCAAAGTGTACCACCAGCCGAAAATTTTACTCTTTCACATGGTACTATGCTTTCTCATTTATCGAATGAACGAATCGAATGGTCTGTCGATTCAGATTCTGTTAGCTTTGGAAGATTAACGGAACAGCAAAGACAAAGATACGGTATATCCGAAGCTGCTGATCATTTTTTGTTCTTAACACAACAAACCCATGACATATATGCACAATTACAGCATTATTCTTTAGACAATATCCCAATGGCTGAAATGGGTGCTCAACTTATGAGTGTGCTAGGTGAGTTTGGTAGTAGGTACGATGTACAAAATATGACCAACCTAGCCAATAAATACTCCGAAATGCGCCAATCGCTAGAAGAACAATTTACTGGAGAAGAGTTAGAAATTCAAATATCTAACCTTGACCGTGCTTTTGAATTGACTTCAGATTATTATTCTGGATTTAGAGCAATGCAAACGCAACTTAGTATGCGCCGCGAAATGGTTCAAATGTTCTACCACAATCAAGCCGTTGCAGATGGCAGGGTTGGCAATTTTAACATGGGTAAAATAGAGATTAGCGAAGAAAAAATCAACGATATGTTACAGCTAATCGACAAAATTTCCAATGGTATGCGAGAATCTCTAAATCATTTTACCAACATTGTAAAAGATTTTGTAATGCAAAACGGTTTAGTTTCCTCCGAAGAGCAACAATTAAGTTTGTTAGACCACTTGCAAAATGCCGAACCTAATGAAAAAGGCTTTACTTTCAACTTTATGAATGACATTTATGCCGCCATGAATGCCGACAACCGCTTTGCCACCGACACAATGTTCGACCGCATAAATCAACTTTTCTAAAATTTACAAATTTTGACAAACAAAAAAGACCTTTATTTGGTCTTTTTTGTTTTTGTAACCCTAAACCACTTTCTGCATACAACACTGCTTATACTTTTTCCCGCTACCGCAAGGACAAGGCTCGTTTCGCCCAATTTTTGCGACTGCACGGCGGACTGGCTTTTTCTCGGCGGTATCGTCAATGTTGGTGTGCATTTCTTCTTTTTTTACTACTTGTTGCATTTCCTGCTCTTTTGGCACTTGGATATTGAATAATGCTTGTATTGTATCTTGTTGAATGCTGTTGCTCATGCTTTCGAACATATCGTAACTTTGAAATTTGTACTCTATCAGCGGATCTCGTTGGGCGTACGCTCGCAAGCCGATACTTTGCCGCATTTGGTCCATGTCGTCGATGTGGTTCATCC
>WRKG01000207.1 GCA_009778185.1 Bacillota bacterium | reverse complement strand
GCATATAATTGGGATAATTGGGCAGCTTGTGAAAAAGGGGAACACGGTTATCGTGATTGAGCATAATTTGGATATTATTCGGTCGGCGGATTATGTGATAGATTTAGGGCCTGAGAGCGGCAAAGGCGGCGGCGAGATTTTGTATGTTGGCGAGCCTGGTGGATTGCGAGAGTGCGAGAAATCTCTGACAGGGCGGTTTTTGTGAGATTGCGAAATGCAAATTTATTGGGAGGTCAAAAAATGTTCACAAACAATGTTTTTACAGGAAATTTAGCAGAGCCAGATCTTATAGAAGGTCAAACAATGGACGATAAAAAACAAATGTTATTGGAAATAATCCAACCTGCCATGCGAGAAATATTGGCAAGCCCCAACGATTATCCATTGCACACATATGCGGATATTCCGCAAAAGTATCGTGAAAAGTTGAAGAAGATTGACCGCAAATTTATTTTTGACGATTTTGTAGCGGTTCAATCTTTAGGGCCATTTGGCGACGGTTTATCTGGCGATTTTCTTCTGTTTATGGTTGACGGATTATATTTTCGAAATATTTTCACTAAAAAATTTGTGAAATATACCGATATACTCGGATTTTCTGACGACAAGAACGATTGGCTAACGAGAGGTAGCTTTTATATTCATCATAAAAATGGAAAAATGTTTGCTATCACGACAACCGCTTTTGACAAGGATAATGGAAAGCAACGCTTGGAGGATTTGCTAGTAAAACTAACTATCGCACAGTCGGAAACAACGCTTAATTTTCCGCTTTTTCCCTTTCCATACTTTCCACACTTGCCACACAGTTAATTTTTCGTCCTCGGCATTCAATATTTTAATTTTTTGCATTTGCCTATTGACAACGTTTCATTCTAATTTTATAATTATTGTGGAATAAAATTAGAGAGGTTATGTCAATGTTAAAAAAAGAGTATGGTAATGAGAGTATCACAGCCTTAAAAGGTGCTGAACGTGTACGCAAACGTCCGTCAGTTATTTTCGGATCGGACGGACTTACAGGATGTCAACATTCTGTTTTCGAGATAATTTCCAATTCAATAGACGAGGCTCGCGAGGGCTTTGGAAACCGAATTGAGTTGACTCGCCATGAAAACGGTGCTATCACCGTCAAAGATTACGGTCGCGGAATCCCCGTTGACTACAACCCAATCGAGCAATCCTATAACTGGGAACTGCTGTTTTGCGAACTTTACGCAGGCGGCAAGTTTGACAACAACAACGAACAGGAAAATTATTCCTACAGTTTAGGGCTTAATGGGCTTGGTTTGTGTGCCACGCAATACAGCTCCGAATACATGGACGTTACGGTTTTCCGAGATGGCTACAAGTACACTCTGCATTTTGAAAAAGGCGAAAATATCGGTGGACTTAACAAAGAAATCGCTCCGCATCAGCCAACTGGCTCGGAAACCACTTGGCGACCAGACAAAGAAGTTTTTACTGATACAAATATCCCGCTTGACTATTTTTGCGACCTGCTAAAACGGCAATCCGTCATAAATGCTGGTGTGCTGTTTGTGCTAACGGACGAAGAAAGCACCGAAACCTTTGAATTTTACTATAAAAACGGACTTTTGGATTATATAAATGAGTTAGCTGGCGAAAAGCCATTGACAGTGCCACATATTATCTCGCAAGAAACAAAAGGGCGCGATCGTGCCGACAAGCCCGAATATAAGCTAAAAGTGGAAATTGCCTTTTGCTTTTCTAATACAAACAACAGGTTGGAATATTATCATAATTCTAGCTTTTTGGAGTACGGCGGTGCGCCAGATAAAGCTGTAAAATCGGCGTTTGTTTCGGCTATTGATAGCTTTTTGCGTGCCAATAATCATTATAAAAAGGACGAAAAACGAATAATTTTCACAGACATTGAAGATAGTTTAACCTTAATATTGAGTTCATTTTCCACGGTTACAAGCTACGAAAACCAAACAAAAAGGGCAATTACCAACAAATTTATCCAAGAATCCATTACCGATTTCCTAAAAAAGCAGCTAGAGGTTTATTTTACGGAAAACAAAGCTGATGCAAACACGCTAGCGGGGCAAGTTTTGGTAAACAAGCGCAGCCGCGAAACTGCCGAAAAAACGCGAACAACGCTCCGCAAAAAATTGACAGGCACATTGGATTTGAACAATCGAGTAGAAAAATTTGTCAACTGCCGTTCTAAAGATGTAGCCTTGCGCGAGTTGTACATAGTTGAGGGCGATTCAGCGTTAGGCTCGTGCAAACTTGGGCGAAACGCCGAGTTTCAGGCAATAATGCCAGTACGCGGCAAAATTTTGAATTGTCTAAAAGCGGATTACGACAAAATTTTCAACAGCGACATTATAACCGATTTGCTTAAAGTGCTAGGTTGCGGCGTGGAAATCAAAACCAAGCACAACGTGGATTTGAACGTATTTGACATAAGTCAACTAAAATGGAACAGGATAATAATCTGCACGGATGCCGATTATGACGGCTTTCAGATACGCACGTTGATTTTGACCATGATTTACAGGCTTGTCCCAACGTTAATCAAGGAATCCAAAATATTTATAGCAGAATCGCCGTTATACGAGATAAATATTGGTAAAAAGTTACTATTTGCCTATTCCGAAAAGGAAAAAACCGATATTTTAGACAAATTAGCAAAAAGCGAAAAGCCAGGCAAACGAGAAAAAACCGCCAAAATTCAACGCTCCAAAGGGCTAGGCGAAAACGAGCCAGAGATGATGTGGCAAACCACAATGAACCCTGCTACACGCCGCCTTATTAGGGTTGTTCCTGCGGACGTTGACAAAACTCAAGAAATGTTTGAAATTTTGTTAGGCGACAATATCAAAGGCAGAAAAGAGTTTATCGAAGATTTTGGACATATGTATATATAAAAACGCCAGTCAGTAGTTGACTTTATATAGCGTTTTGGGGCTTGTTGTATGGGCGGATATAATCCGCCCGTTATGCCTATCGATTTGCATAAAAATTCTATAAATATTTAATTAAAATAGTGGCAAAATTCATTAAAATAATTTTACAAATATAAAGGTGGGAAAAGTTTCAAAATAAAATTTTTGCAAGAGACACGTGTTGAGATGTGGCTCTTTTGAATATTTTAGCTAATTTTTGGTTAGTCCATTTTTCGTAGAAATTTGCGAAAATTCATGCTCAAATACGCATATTTCAGCCATTTGTTTTTTGCTATTTTTAATAAAAATTTTTAGCGTTCCAATTAAATATAGAAGAATTTCAACTAGAAATCTCGTAATTTTGACGTTCCAGTTAAAATAATGGAACTTCAACTAGAAATCTCATAAAAATCTCTCGCAACGCCATTATGCCCCAAAATAGAAAAACCGCACAACACGCCAAAATTGCAAGATTGAAGATTTTTCAGCGATTATCTTGTCGATTTTCTTTTCGTGTTATTGCCATGTCAAGCCACGCAAAAATCACAAGTAACATAACCATTCCCAGTGCAATAGCCGCCGCCCACAGTAAAATTGCGATTAACTCCAAAATCGTCATGCCAATCGGCTGTATCAAGCAATTTATCAAGAAAATTGCAAATATTATTAAAATGTTGGCTATAATCGTGATTTTAACCAATTTTTTAGTGAATTTGGCGAGTTTTTCGTGGGTTATTTTGGCGAAAATCGGTATTTTTGAAATTGCTATTACTGTTGTTGCTAAAGTTGTTGATGTAATTCCTGTTATTGCTAAAATATCCATGAAATTTTCCTGCTTTCACAGATTTTCGCAAGATTTCGCTTGCTCAATCCGTTTTATTTTGATATAAGAATATTTTAACATGGGCGTTGCAGTTTGTCAAGCGAAAAATCTAGCATCGTTTTATCTGAATCTATAGGAATTTTGTTGTATGGGATTGTTAATTGATTTTCTGTGTAAAATCTGCCGATTGTACTGCAAATTTTATCGTACAACTCGTCATTTTTATTTTGTTACCATAGAATTTCAATGTCAATGTATTTTTATGCACAATAGATAAAAATCCCAAAACATCTCAAAAAAATTGTAACATAAATTTAATATTTTTTCTTGCAAAATATTTTGAGATGTGCTATATTTAATAAGTAATCAAGTTGGGCGATTACTGTTTGTGGCTAAAACGCCTAAAAATACGCCTAAAAATAAGCAAAAACACCATAAATGCGACCTTTTATAGACGAGGAGTTTGATAAAATGACAAACCGCTCTCGAATAATGGCAATTATAGAGCAAGAAACAGGCGGCAAAAGCTATAAATCCCATAAATACAGCCTTGACGATACGGAACGCTCCGCCATTGAATATGGTGAGGACACTCCCAAAATCACGTGGAAGAAGAAAGGCGAAACGAAAGACCACCGCCAACGTGTTTCATTGGTGGAAAAAGCCGCTGAAGTTACACAAGAAAGGCCACTGTTCAGCTACTTTTTGGACGGTTCACGCTACGTATACAAAGTAGACGACATGGACTTTGAAATGACCAACCGAACGCCCATTTATCCCATTGTTGCAGGACAAATCGGCGTGGGCTGTTGCAAACGAGTTGACAAAAAAATGTTCTGTGAGAAATTGGAACGTGAAATTGTTATCGCAATGCCCGATATTGCCCAATCTGAACGCAAACGAGTGGGATTTTTGGTCGCAACTGCAATGAAATTGAATGAAAGCTCCGAGTTGTCAAGAATCCGTGGCAGTGGTTGGAAATTTGAAACAATCTTGAAATACAGCACAAAACATGAGGGCAAAGGCTATAACGACAAAGCCACCGCAAAAATTCAAGAAGAAATGATGAAGAGCGAGCAGAAAATGGTCGCAACGCTTGTAAAAGAGCGGAAACTCAACAAAGATAACTATTTGATAAAAGACGGTTCGTTAGAATACAAGGCGACCGAATACAAGACAAGCAAAGAAGAAGGAAAGCAAAAAAAAGCACGAGAATATCAAAAATTTAAGAATAATTATACATATGTTGTCGGCGTTTCCAAACGATTTGACCCCGAAGTTTGCCATAACGTAAGCGGCAAGCCTGATCCTGGCTTTATTGCGGACTTGGAATTGTATCACCGCACGCCAGTCGCTTCTTTGAAAACTCCAATATTTTGGGCGATGTAGCTTTGGCGATTTGGTACATTCGTATTCGTGATAAAAACAAGACTAGAACGCCATTTGACGGAATAATTAAAGTGGAAAAAATCTTGGTTACGCAAGCGGAAGTTGACAACGGAATTGACAGCGATTTGGTGGATTTAATCTCCGCCCACTTGATAAATGAACGCAATCCAACCGCTTACGGAGCGGATTTGCGGTGGGCGAACCATTTGTATCCGATATATTTAACAGAAAAGCACATAAAATCTCACTATTTGAGCCGAGAAAGTTTCTTACATTTATTTTAGGAGGATAAGAACGCAATGAATAGACTAATTGGGCGAATTTTAGCCACTGAAAAAAATCCGACTACCATGGACAAATTCTGTTTTTGGACGGACAAGGACGAGAAATTAAATGCCTTTGATATAGTGAAAATCAAGCATATTGAGGGTTCTTTTACGTTTGGCGTTGTGGAGAATATTTCACATATAACGGACGCAAGTAGCTTTTTGACCAATTTTATATCTAGCGATTTTGGCGATGTGAACGTTGAAGAGCCGACTTTTAGGGTTGGAATGAATTATATCGAAGCGAAAGTTTCGTTTAATGACAAAAATTTATACACTCCTGTGCATAATAATTCAGAGGTTTATTTGGCGGCTGCGGACGAGATTACTTTTGCACTTGGATTGAATAATGTGAAAAATCCGCTTGTTTGTGGACTTTGAGAGGTGGAAAATATGAACGAAGAATTGTATATTTATAAAAAAGAAATTGACTGGTCGGTATTGCATTTGGGAATAAATATTCCTGTAAATATTCAGAAGATTTTTCACGACAATTTGCAAATAAATTTGAAACGTGGCGAAATTCGAAAAATAAACATCTTGCTGGACGGCGAAAAATATTCCGTCAAAATTTTCAATATATTTTTTGACGAGAAAAAATATCCCACACATAAAGACCTTTTGCAGATTAGATACACTCCAAATAGTGATATTTCCAAACGATTACGAGATATTTTTGCCAACAGTTACAATTATTTGGCTATCGAAAAATCAAAATTAAAAAACAAACGAAAACCCATAAATGTGCCACAAAATCAAAGAGAATATATAGCAATTTACACAACTCCCATTGAAGACGAATTTTACATTGAATGTATAACAAATATCGAAATTTCAAAAGCAAAACAAGAATTTTTGAAAATGTCAGAAAACGATTTAGAAATGTTGCTTGCAAAGGAAGAAAATTCCGAGATAATAATAAAAACTGCTACAACAAAAATCAGAAAACTAGACCGAAGTATAGGAAATGCTCTCAAAGTAGCATACAATTTCAAATGTCAAATTTGCGAAATGGATATTGGCAAACTATACGGTGCAAAAGTTTTAGATACGCATCATATAGAATATTTCTCGGTTTCTATGAACAACAATGCAAGTAATATAATGGTAATTTGTCCCAATCATCACAGCATAATTCACGCAACCAACCCGATATTTGACAAGAAAAATCTGATTTTTCAATATCCTAACGGTTACAACGAAGGCTTAAAACTCAATTTGCATTTGTGATTTATTTATTCCAAAATCCCTCTAATTGGGGGATTTTTTTGTTGCAAAAATTTCGCTCCAACATTGTAAGCCGCATAACTGGCAACTGTGCAACTCACGCCTACGGCAGGACAAACTCGATAGAAACCGCAACCGCCGACTATGGCAGTCTGCCGAGTACGTACAAAAATATCTTGACAAGGCTAAACCAAGGCGATTATTTAATACAAAATCCGATTTTTAGAACGCTTATAAAAATTCATTTTCCGTTGCCGATATATAAGCAATTCAAGGATTAGGAGGCTATTATGAGAAAAATTAACGTAGGCGTTCACACGCTAGAAACTCTGACAACGGGAATGTACAAAGATGCAAAAGTCATTTTCCGAGAATATATACAAAATTCGTGCGATGCCATTGACGAGGCTGTTGAATTGGGCATTTTGCAGAATATACAAGACGGCGAAATTAACATATATTTAGAAAACGACACAATTACCATTGAAGACAACGCCACAGGAATTTTAGCAGAAAATTTCGAAGAAACACTGTACAATATCGGAGACTCCAAAAAGCCGATAGGCAAACGCCGTGGATTTAGAGGAATATGGCATTGGTGTGGTTTTGCTCATTGTGAAACTCTTATTTTCGTTGCCAAGGCAAAGGGCGAAAACGTGGAATCCACAATGACTTGCAATGCCGCCAAAATGCGAGATATGATGCTTGAACACCGCTTGCAAAAAGCCGTGTATACGATAGACGAAGTTTTATCGCAAACCATGGAATTTAGCACAAAACCAGCCAAAATGAACGCTCATTATTTCAAGGTTATTTTAGAAAAAGTTTTAGATGCCGAAAAAGAATTGTGCGATTTGGGGCGTGTTAAGGAATATTTATCGTTTACCGTGCCTGTTGGTTATGCAACGCAATTTCGGAAATTTGGTGATAAAATTGCAAAACACGCCGAAAAACTCGGAACACAGATCGAAGAATACAGCATTAGAGTAAACGGCGAAGAAGTCTTAAAAGACTACCGAACAACGATAAAAGGCGGTCGCAACGGCGATGACACCATTAGCGATGTGGAATTTAGAGATTTCAAGGATAAGCAAAATAACGTAATTGCATGGGCGTGGTTCGGCACGTGTAGCTTCAAGCAACAACTAGGCAATGCAAATATAATGCGTGGAATCCGCTTGCGTTCGCAAAATATTCAAATTGGCGGCGATGACACTTTACAGGAATTGTTCACAGAGGGCAGTGGCAGAGGGCTTTACTATTTCATTGGCGAGATTTTCGCCGTTTCCGACAATCTCATTGTTAATTCTCAAAGAGATTATTTTGAGCAGGGCGAAACGAGAACAAAGCTAGAACGCCTATTATCCGATTTTTTCAATGGGGAATTGCAAAAAATATATTATGCAGGTTCTCATATAAATTCGGCACTCGATAAAATTGAAAAGGAAAAGCAATTATCAGAAGAAATACGCTTGTTGAAGCAGATTGACACGAATATTGCTCCCAAAAAGATGGCGGAATTTGAAAAAGTCAAAAAGAAAGCCGAAACTGCTAGAAATTACCTAGAAAATATAGATAAAACTTCGGACAGCAACGATGATTTGGCGAAATTTATACAACAAATAAAACAGAACAACCTAAATGAACGCACCGAGCGAATTTTGCAAGTTGCGACCGACAAAATACCGCAAATGACAGCAAAAAAAGCCGCAAAAATGCTTGATGCAGAAAAAACGTATTCCGCCATTAGAGAGACAATTTCGGACAAGCAACTCGCCGAAAAAGTCATAGCAAAAATTGAGGAGGTGGCATTATAATGGAACGCAAAATTTTACTTTTAGAGCCGAATTATCGCAATAAGTAGCCACCTATGGGACTTATGAAACTTGCGACTTATTTTCGTGCATGTGGAGATGATGTGAGATTTTTCAAGGGAGATTTGCGTGATTTAGCCGCCAAACTTATTTTCGAGGAATTTTGGCAGGAAGTGCAAGCGACGGAATTTGCCGAATTTGTGAAAGATATGAGAGATTATATAAGGGACGGCAAATTGGCACATTTGACCGCTCTCAAAAAATTTTCCCATATTGACCAATTAAAAATTGCAAGAAATCGTTATAAAATTGGCGATTATCCTAAATTCGATAAAGTTGCAATTACAACATTGTTTACATTTTATTGGAAAAAAACTATTGAAACTATAAACTTTGCCAAGAAATTTTGCGAAAATACCGACAACATACTTGTTGGCGGCATTGCAAGTACAATACTTGCCAAAGAATTTGAACTTGCAACAGGCATAGAACCCATTATAAACAAGAATGATGGGGCATCATTAGATGAACCTGGGCTAATTGACAAAACCAACGACCTCATAATTGACAACTTGTCGTTGGATTATTCAATTTTAGACGAAATAAATTACAAATATCCTGCGAGCAACGCCTATTTTGGCTACATGACAAGAGGTTGTGTCAATCGTTGCGAATTTTGTGCTGTGCCAAAATTAGAGCCAAATTACTGTAACCACATCAGCATTAAAAAGCAAATTGAGGAAACAAAGAAAAATTTCGGAGAAAAAAGAAATTTACTGTTACTTGATAATAATGTTTTTGCCTCTACTAAATTCGACAAAATAATTGACGAAATTAAAGAAATGGGTTTTGGCAAAGACGACAGATACTATCCTGCTAACGAATATGAGATTGCAATTAAAAATATTGAAAAAAATCACAACACGCCCATATATATAGAAAAAATAGTGGGAATGTATGACGAAGTTAGACAAAAACTTACGAAAAATGAGCAAGGAGATTTTTATACAGAATGTGAAAATCTCGGATTGTTGTATGCAAAAAGTGCAACAAGAGAGAATGTTTTGGAGTTAGACAAAATTTTTTCTTCCATGTATGAAAAACACGTTTTTTCTCAAAGATATAAACGTGGGCTTGTGCGATATGTTGATTTTAATCAAGGTGTAGATGCTCGTTTGGTAACAGAGAAAAAAATTAAAAAACTTTCCGAGATAAATATAAGTCCGTTGCGGATTGCCTTTGATTTTTGAGATAAAGACCCATATAAAAAACACAGTAAACCGATGCACGAAGTATATAAAAAAGCCGTTCGTTTAGCGGCAAAATATGGAATCACTAACTTGTCAAATTATTTGTTATACAACACTGACAACGACACGCCAGAAGAATTGTACAAAAGACTGGAATTAAACGTTGAATTATGCGAAGAATTAGGGATTTCAATATATTCGTTCCCAATGAAATATCACCCAATAGACGACCCTAATTTTTTTGACAACCGTGATTTTATTGGCAAAAGTTGGAACAGGAAATATATTAGGGCAATACAGGCAGTGCTTAATTCTACACATGGCAAAATAGGGCGTGGCAAGAATTTTTTCCATGCGGCTTTTGGCGAAAATGTGGAACAGTTCAAAGAAATTTTGATAATGCCCGAAACTTTTATCATTGAACGCTATAAATATGATATTAAAGCACACAAAAAATATCTGAAAAATGGTGGAAAAAGCAAGTTAAAAATTGAAGATACAGATGAATTTAACCACTTAGCTGGAGAATGGCGAAAAAAATATAACAAATTAACCCCTATTCAAAGAGAACAAGCGTTGGAAATTATTCACGGTAATGTATTTTCTGAAGAGATCTTTTCCAATATGAATAAAAAGGTTTTGGAAGTTTTGCAATATTATTTGATAAAACGAGAAGAGAAATAAGATGTCAAAAAATGTATTTTTGATTTGTGTTTAATTTTGTTTTTAAATTTATAAATTATAAAGGAAACAGGAGATAAAGTCTTGAAAACAATGTGTTTAAGCAATGTTGCTAATTTCGTTATCGAAATTAGCAATTTCAATAATGGCTACGATACTATAAAATGACTATTTGACGGCTTTAATTTATCAGTTGATTGTGTCGATAATGAATTTTGGCAAAAATTATTTTCTGAAATTTTTTAAAACTACAATTTTTTAGAAAACGTGTTTCGCAAACATGATTTTATTAAAAACGACAGTGTTATCGTCTTTATTCATTATTTTCACAGTCATACAATCCTACCAAATTCATTCGATAGGCAATTATATTTGTTTGTCTAAAATTATATGCAAATACCTTGAAAAATAGTTGTTTAAAATTTGTAATAAAAAATCCCCGAAATTTTGATAATTTTACACAAAAAATAATGAACGCAATATAAAAGTGCCGCCTATCACGGATAGGCATTTTTCGGATTTTCCCAAAATTTTCTTCGACACCGATTCAGACAGAAAGAGTGTCGTGTAAACATGATTTATCGTTTCTGTAAAATCACAAATTACGCCCATGTTTCGATTGGAAACTTTGAAAGAAACGCAAATGTACACTGCAAATTCGCAAATATACCGCAACCAATTATCTGTCAAATTGGGATTGATAAAATCGTTATCAATCCCTGCGACAAAGATTTTTTTGCAGGACAATATTAAATTTCATAATTCCAATTTTACAAGTTTCGTCAATCAAAATCTTCTTCTCCCTCTTCCAAAAAATCCCCATAATTTATAATAAAATGCAATACCAACGGCAAAATCAAACTACCAGTAACCAACAACAACGACATCTGCATTATCCCAAATATCGCCGTTTCTATAATCCCCTCCAAGCCTTGATATATATGAGCAAACCCAAACAACAGCCCAGCCACCAAGATAACCACCAAAAACGGAATATTGTGAAAAATAGCTTGCAAAAGAAACGCCAAAAACCCCCTAAAAACCAACTCTTCGCAGATTGCCGAACTAAAATTTAACAAGGCAAATTGCTTTTTTTCTCTTTTTTCTAACGCAATTTCTTGCGGAGATTGCTCTGTTGTTGAATCGGTGGGCTTTTTTTCTCTGTTTTTTCTTAGAAACGCAACGAACGGTCGCAAAAAGTAAAGCAACGCCAAGCCACACAAAACAAGGATAACCATCGTAATCCAATTATCATAGTCAAAACTTATCCACCGAAATCCGAGGTCGGCAAAGCTGATATTTCCAATAAAAGCCATTATCAAAACAGCCACCGCAGGCCCCCAAAGAAAAGCAAGGTCATAAAGAAAGCCTATAAATTCCGCCTTTTCCTCGTCCATTTCGGAATTTGGGGATTTTCTCATAAAAAAGTTTTCGTATAGGCACATGAAAACTGTCCAAACTACCAATAATGTCAAAAATACAATATACATCGTAATCTCTCCTTCTCATTTTGTGCTATGCACTATTTTATTTTCCGCCGAGATTTTGCGAGCGGTTTATTTTATTATAATACCACGGCAGTTGCGGCTTGTCAAGCCGTTTTCAAAAATTTTTCAAAAATTTTCAGCCACCGCTATCAATCCAAATATAAGTCCGCACATCGTTCG
Organism: Bacillota bacterium; assembly: GCA_009778185.1. Lineage (GTDB taxonomy): Bacteria > Bacillota > Clostridia > Lachnospirales > WQUN01 > WRKG01. The sequence goes on along the minus strand of WRKG01000207.1, from coordinate 192 downwards.
ATTTCTCAATTATTCCGCCATTATTCAAAGCCACCTGAATAGACGCAATATTATCATTTTGCACAGTAATCAAAATGCGGCTTATTCCCATTTTCTTCGTCTCGTCAATCAGCAATTTCAATAAAATTTTGCCATAACCACGATTGCGATATGCAGGAGCAATCGCATAACCTATATGTCCGCCATCTTCTC
>WRKG01000206.1 GCA_009778185.1 Bacillota bacterium | reverse complement strand
ATCGCTCCTGTGCAACCGCCAACTGCTCCAATTACGCCAACTCCACCACAACCGCCACAACCACCGCAACCAACTCCAATGCCGCCATATCCCGATCCCGAGCGACCAACTGGCGAAGGTACAGCAAGTTCTCCGTTTCAAATAGCCGATTTTGCTGAATTAGATTGGGTTCGCATTCAAATGATAACCGATTTTTCATATCGTTCTAAATATTATCAACTAAACAGCAATATCCAACTTTATCCCGATTGGCAAGGCTTTAGAGCCCCTTTTAATGGAAATTTTAACGGAAATGGTCATCATATTTCTGGTTGGAACTCGGATTTTGGCGGGTTGTTTTCCATTGTAGAGGGAACTATCGAAAATTTGACAGTATACGGAAATGTAAACGTTGACACCGCAAGTACAGCATCTCGAGGCGGTTTTGCCGATTATTTGCGTGGCGGAACATTAGAAAACGTTGGTTTTATCGGCAATGTAACTAATTACGGTGGCACGGCTGGCGGATTAGTCGGCGAATTATCCGAAAACGGCACAATAAGAAACGCCAGTGTTGACGGCAATATACGTGCATTCAACGTTGCCGGCGGAATTGTCGGCAGAGCCACTTCTAGCCACGTTGCACTTGGCAATTTTTACGGAACAGTTTACTCGGAAAATGACGTTGCAGGCGGAATTGTCGGGCATTTAACACAAGATAGCCAAATTACCGCAAGTGCCGCAAACGCTACAATAACCTCCGCAAACAATGGCGCAGGCGGAATTGTCGGTTGGATGGTTGGCTCGCGCGTTATGAGAACGGCATCCGAGGGCAATATTCATGGCGTTTCCGCTGGCGGAATTGTCGGGCAAACAGCCGCATCCGAAGTAACTTTGCAAATTACCGATAGCTATTCGACCGCCAATGTAACTGGCAGTTGGGGAGCAGGCGGAATTGTTGGAACTTTGCAAACGCCAAACGCTCAAGTTCGCAGAGTTTACGCCACTGGCGAAATTCGCGGAACATCTAACGCAGGTGCTATTTTAGGCGTTGTTAGTGGTTCGCATGATAATACTGCGGATGTTTTGCGAAGTGCAGCCGCCGCAAACACCTTTATCCAAGGCAACAACACCATCGTAGGACAAAATGATTCTAATCTTGTTAATCCATCTACCGCTGGTACAGGAGCTTTAGAGGCTTGGTTTATGCGAAACGATTTGCCACAACCGCAAAATTTAATGCAGGTTTCCGATGCCGCAAATGAGGTCAACAACAGTTTAACAACTGGCTTTAACAGTCGCACTTTTTGGGAAAATAGCGAAATGATTGTCGTTCCTGGATTGCCGCCGCTTGCCTGGGGAATGTACCTAGATTTTGACAATGTTTGGGTTTGGAACAACGAAACAAATATTCTGCCAACTTTGCAAGGGTTGACATCACAGCCAAATCCAGTATTTAACCCAAATGTAACGGCTTACGGCTTTACAGAATTTAACGAAACGCCAATTTTCGCAGAATTTCCCAATTTTCCCAACGATAACGATTACATAGAAGAAGAACCCGAAAACACGGACAACATCACAAATAACGATAAAAAAGAATCTGACGAGGAAGAAGAAATCGAAGTTGAAGAAGAAAACGACAATACCGACGAAGATTCCGACCAAACAGACGAAATAGAGGAAAACGAGGAAACGGAAAACTCGGAAGAAATATACGAAACAGACGGATCAGCTGAAACAGACGAAAACGCTGAAATTACAGAGCCTTCAGATTCCGAAGATTCTGAAAATACCGAGGATTTTGAGGATTCCGAAGATTTTGAAATTTCCGAAGAAACAAATGAATCCAACGAAAATGTCAACAGCGAACTTGAAGAACAATTCGAAATCGAAAAAATCGAAGAAATCGAAGAAATCGAAAATGCAAGATTGGCAAATTTATATTTTAGGTTGACTTTGGAAGAAAATCAAGCGTAAAAATGCAAAAGGGCGAACCCAAAAATTCGCCCTTTTTTATTTTCGAAATAATAAAATTGGGAACCGTTGCAAATTTTTTATATTAAATCGCCTTAACAAGAAAGCGGGCGGATAATATCCGCCCCTACAATTTCCCAATATTATAAATCAGTTCCAAATCATTCAAAAATATCCTCCAACAAAAAAATTAAATTTGCCTTAAATTAAAAATTATGATATTATTAAAAACGTGGTGTTTTACATTTACCTTACAAAATCAGCAAACCCACAAAAAATGCAAGTCAAGGACGTGTGCAATTTTTATCGACAGCAACGTTCGAGGTTTTCAAAAAGGAGAGATTTTGTGAAACGGTATTTGTTTGTGGTGGCTTTGTTGGTGGGCGTAACTTTAGGATTTGCTACTTGGATTTTTTCGCCCTTAAAAAATGCGGTTAAAGTGGCGGATTCTAGTTATAATGTGATTGTGCGTTTGTATTTTTATGCACTGTTTGCTTTATTTTTGGCAACTGGCGGTTTGTCTATGTTTGTGCTGTTTCCGCTGTATAAAGTTGCGTTTGCGCCGAAAGCAGCTTATTCAGAATTGCCCATTTTTGCTCTTTGGATGCACATTTTCAAAGTGATGTGGCGTTCGGCAACAAACCAGCAATATCGAGATATGTATCCCAGTAAAATAACCGATCCGCCAAAACTGAACACCGATCGCAATTTAGTTAAAATTAAGCCAACTTGGCAAGGCGATTCGAGCAACTGCGATGCTTGCACTTTCACTTGTTGCGAAAAATTGCAATGTCCGCTGTTTGGCAAAAATGGACGTTGCTTAAGCTACGATTCGCTGTTCTTCAAATATTTTTATTGCGGACGTTATCCCGAAAATCAAGCGCAAATTGATTATTATGATTGTCCCAAATGGGCGTTAAAATAATGGATTTGCTATATTACAACGCCGATAAATTAGAACGTGAAAAAGTGCCAGCAAACGCACTAATGCGGATTATCTACGAAAATCCTGTTGGAAACGCCACTTTGCCGTTTTTGATTAAACGCAAGGCTTTAAGCAAACTTTACGGGGTTTACTGTAAAACAAAATTTTCGGCGCATAATGTTCCAAAATTTATACAGCAGTACAATATCGATATGACAGGCTGTAAATCCGATTATACAAGCTATTCCGACTTTTTTTCACGTGAAAAATTAGTGGATTTTCCCAAAGATGAAGCCAACAAAAAATTTTTTGCACCTTGCGAGGGATTGGTCAGCATTTGCGACAGGATAAACCCGACCAATCTTATAGCGGCGAAAGGTAGCGAGTTTTCGCTTGCCGAGTTGTTTGACGACCAAAATTTAGCCGAAAGCTACCGCAACGGAACAATGGTAAAAATCCGCTTAACGCCCGCAAATTACCACAGAATGCACTTTTTCGATAGCGGCACAATATCTCAATTAAAGCCGATTGACGGACATTTATATTCCGTTAATCCGATAGCAGTCAGCAAAATAGCACGGCTGTATTGTCAAAATAAACGTGTGCTTATTGTGGCAGAAACAGCAAATTTCGGTAAAGTCGCCATTGTTGAAGTTGGTGCAACGTTTGTTGGCTCGATTGTCCACTTGTTCGAGCAGGGCGACAAATTTTCGCACGGAGAACAAGCAAGTTATTTTTTGCCAGGCGGCTCGTTGGTAATACTGTTTTTTCAAGAAAACGCAGTAAAATCTACCGCAAAAATATTGACCAACACAGCAGCAGGTTATGAAACAAAAATTAGTTTGGGCGATTGCTTAGGAACAGCCTAGTGCTACGGAACGGATGATAAAACAATGAAAAAATTTTTTCCAGTGCTACAATTTGTGAATATTCCTAACGGCATTACTACTTTGGGACTATTTTTTGGCATAGTTGCGTGCTATTTTTTGGTGCAAAATAACTTGCGGTTTGCTCTTATTTGTGTGGGATTTTCGCTGTTGACCGATTTATTTGACGGGTTTTTTGCCACAAAATTGCACCAGCAAACCGAATTTGGGCAATATGTGGATTCATTGGTTGACTTTTTCATTTGTTGCATTATTCCCATTTGGGGAATTTACCTTTTTGTGGGAAGTTATCCCGTTTTAGTGATTTTAATTGCATTTTACTGCATTTGCGGACTTTGGCGATTGGCATATTATAATTTGTCGCATCCCAAAGATTATTTTGTGGGCTTGCCTGTACCTGGTGCAATGCTTGTTATTGTTATGGTTTTGTGGTTTTTGGTAAATTACAATTTGTCAACTTGGATTTTGTACATCGCATTGCTATTGACAGGCGTTTTAATGATTTCGGCTGTACAGGTCAAAAAATATGGGATTTGGCAAAAAGCAATATTGTTGTTAGGTTGCTCATTTTTGATAATGCTGATTGTTTCCTAAATTAGCGGATTCCTTCGCCTTTTATTGCAACTAAAATTGTTCTAAAAAAAATTAGACAATCTAGCGGAAAGCCCATATTTTGCAGATAAAAGCCGTCAAATTCGGCTTTTTGCTCGATTGGGATTTCGTCTCTGCCGTTGATTTGTGCCCAACCCGACAAGCCTGGTCTAATGCTGTTGGCTTGATATTTATCTCGCAATTCAATTAAATCGTACTGATTGTACAAAGCAGGTCGCGGCCCAATTATAGACATATCTCCACGTAAAATATTTACTAATTGCGGCAGCTCGTCAAGCGAACTTTTACGCAAAATTTTACCAATTTTTGTAATGTGCGTTTCCGAATCCGCCAGCAAGTGCGTTGCGAGATTTTTCGGTGCGTTTGTGTACATTGTGCGAAATTTGTATATCGTAAAATGTTTTTTATTGAGACCCACTCGCTTTTGGCAAAATAGAATATTTCCTTTAGAATCGGCTTTTATTAACACTGCGATTAGCAAAATTATGGGTAACAAAAATAATAATCCTAGCAATGACAGCGTAAAATCGGCGATTCGTTTGATTGGCAAATAAATTTTTGTACTTTTTTTCATTAAAACACTTCCCAATTATTTTCTTGAAGTTTAACATATTTTTTTTGGAAAGTCAATTTTTTTATAAATTAAAATGTGTTATAATAAAATTTAAGCAATAAATCAATATTAAAAAAGAGGAGCAACCAACTTGGAAACAAAAGATTTTCTAAAAGAAATGGGAAAAATATCCCATATTTCGGGCTTTGAATCGGAACTCGCCAACTTCCTTTCAACGGAATTTGCCAAGCAAAAAAACGTCAATGTTTCGGTTGACAAAGTCGGCAGTTTTATTGCCCACAAAAAAAGTTTAACAACCGCCGAAAATCCGCCAAAAGTAATGCTAATGGCACATATCGATGAAATCGGAATGATAGTATCAAAAGTCCGCAAAAACGGCTTTGTTAAATTTTCGCCAATCGGCGGCATCGACAAGCAAAATATTCTAGCACAAGAGGTAACTATTCATTGCCGTAAAACGGGACAAAAACTATTCGGCGTAATCGGCATAAAACCGCCACATTTGACCAGCGAAAGCGACATGAAAAAGCCGATAAAAATATCCGATATGGCGATAGATACAGGGCTTTCCACCGAGCAAGCCCAAGAAATCATTTCGCCAGGCGATTTAATCACAATCAACACAGATGTCGCCGAACTGCAAAACAACAAGCTAACAGGTCGCGCGCTGGATAACACCGCTGGAATCGCCGTAATGTATCACACTTTGCAGGCGTTGCAACATTTCAACCATTCCGCCGAAATTTATTGCGTGGCGAGCGCCCAAGAAGAAGTTACAGGATTGGGCGGCAAAACGGCTACATACAGTATAAAGCCCGACATTGCAATCATCGTGGACGTTGGTTTTGGCAAGGCAAACGGCTTAGCAGACCACGAATCCATTGAATTGGGCAAAGGCGGTGCAATCACAATCGGTCCGAACACAAACCGCAAGCTACTGGACGAACTCAAAAAAGCCGCTAAAAAGCACGATACGCCCTATCAAGTGGAAGTTACCGCTGGAATGACAGGCACAGATGCGTACGATGTGCAAATCTCGGAAAACGGCGTAATTACGGCGGTTGTTTCGGTGCCGCTAAAATATATGCACTCAACGGTCGAAGTGATAGACGTTGCAGACGTTGAAAATACAGGCAAACTCATAGCAAACTACATAATGAGCTTGCAAAATTTGGAGGGCGAATCATGTTATTGGAAAGATTAACAACCGCTTGCGGACTGCCAGGTTTTGAGGACGAAGTCCGCAACATCATAAAAGAGGAATTAGCGGACTTTGTGGACAGCATAAAAATCGACCGCATGGGAAATTTAATAGCAGTCAAAAACGCCGCCGCAACTGGCAAGCACATAGCACTAAACGCACACATGGACGAAGTCGGCTTGTGCGTGCGATATATCGAAAGCGACGGCAGAATAAGATTCGCCTCGTGGGGAGTTGACCGCCGTTTGCTGCCGTCCATGAGGGTTTTGGTTGGCGAAAAGAAAACGCTCGGCGTTATTGGTGCAAAGCCGATTCATTTGCAAACTGAATCCGAAAGAAATTCCACGGTTGCCATCGATTCGCTGTACATCGACATCGGTTGCGACAAAAAAGAAGAAGTAGAAAAGCTAGTAAACTTGGGAGATTTTGCGGCATTCAACAGCAAATTCACAGAATTTGGCGAAAATCGCATTAAGGCAAAAGCCCTTGACGATAGAGTTGGCTGTGCCACGATAATCGAGGTGCTAAAATCGGACATTCCGCACAAAGTTACTGGAATTTTCTGCGTACAGGAAGAAATTGGAATCCGTGGCTCGGCAGTAGCGGCAAATGGGCTTTCTGCGGATATTTTGATTAACCTAGAAGGCACAATCGGTGCAGATTTGGACGGAATAAAACCGCACGAACACGTTACAACGCAAGGCGGAGGACCAGCAATCTCGATAGCCGACAGAAGTTCGCTGTATTTCCGCAAGCATATCGATGAAATTATCGCTGTTGCCGAAAAAAACAGCATTCCGTGGCAATATCGCCGCTCAGGAATGGGCGGCACAGATGCCCACAATTATCACTTGGCAAAAACGGGAACGCCCTGCATTGGGCTTGCTGTGCCTTGTCGATATATTCATTCGCCAGTTTCTACTATGCACAAAAGCGATTTTGAAAATTTGGTAAAATTGGTTAAAGCATACGTTGCGGAGTTTGGCGGAAAATAGCGAATATCACGCAAAGGGGGAATTTTTATGGATTTGGCTTTTTTGTCAATGGCTGTCAAGGAACGCCACCGAGATTTAACGGACGCACTTTATGAAGAAATTTACCTTGCTCTAAATATGAAACGTCCATATTTGAAAAAGGAAAATTTAGGCTTGGCGTACAGCGGCGAACGTGTGAGTACCTCTATGTGTTTGTTAAGCGCCGATAGCGACATTTCCGCAGAGGGAATAGACGAATTATTCAATGTTACACCAGATATTGCTCTTTTTCACAAAAATTCCTACCGATTGGGCGAACGCACTGTAAACGTAATAGGTTATCCCGATTTAGTAATAGAAGTGTGGTCAACAGGCAATTCCGACAGCGACCGTGCTTTGAAACGCCATTTATACTCAACATCGCCAATAACCGAGCATTGGTATCTAACGCAAACCAGCAACCGCATAGAATGCTGGCTTGGAGCAGAACAGCAAAAAAATAAATCGTTGAAGAAAATTTTGACAACCACAAACGGCTTAACGCTAGATTTGCGAGATTTGGCGTTGTGAAAGGAATGGTGGAATGTCCGCAAAAGCAGAAGAATTGAAGAACGAACTTAAGCAACTTTTGCACGACGACTACATCAAAGAACACGGCGAACCGCCCAAAACGCCGATAACTCTTTCAAAACTTGCATCTGATTTCCTTGAAATTATAGCAGACGATGACGAAGAAATTTGCAAAGAAGCATTCCCAACAATTTTCGCAAGAGAACTTGAACAATACTAAAAAAGGAGCGTGGCAAAATGTCCACCAAAGCAGAAGAACTAAAAAACGAAGTAAAACAAATTAGATATGACAGGCACATGAAAGAACACGGCGTGCCACCAGAAATGCCAATAGTTCTAACGTCATTTATAACTGAACTAATCGATATTTTGGCAGACGATGACGAAGAAATTTGCAAAGAAGCATTTCCAACAATTTTTGCAAGCGAACTTGAAACATCATGAGGTACGCCTTAGACAGCAATATTATCATTGATATGATTAGGCGAAACTCTACCTCTTTTGAGAGGATTGACATTGAAAAATTAGCAGGTACGCAAATCGCAATTCCCTCCATTGTGGATTACGAGGTACAACGAGGGTTTTATCATACTCCATCGTCAAAAAAAGAATGTGCTTACCGCCATATAAAAGATGGTTGCATAATATTGGAAATGAACGCCGAAATACTAGATTTAGCCGCCCAAATATGGGCAAAACTAAAATCAACAGGCGTTACGCTAAGAGGTCAAAGCGGCGAACTCGACTTGCTGATAGCCGCACAATGCCTACATCACGGCTATAACACTATTGTTACAAATAACATCAAAGATTTCGAAAAAATCCCAAACTTGCAAATTGAAAACTGGCTAGAAATCTAGCAAAAAGGAGTGGCAAAATGTCCACCAAAGCGGAAGAACTAAAAAACGAACTTAAGCAACTTCTTTACGACGATTACATCAAAGAACACGGCGAACCGCCCAAAATTCCGATAACTCTCTCAACATTTATAACTGGACTAATTGACCTTGTGGCAGACGACGACGAAGAAATTTGCAAAGAGGCTTTCCCAAGGGTTTTCTCAAGAGAACTTGAACACTACTAAAAAAGGAGCGTGGCAAAATGTCCGCAAGAGCAGAACAACTAAAAAACGAAATCAAGCAGCTTACCTACGATAAACACGTTAAAAAATATGGTGTACCGCCAGAAATGCCAATAGTTCTCACGCCGTTGATAAATGATTTAGTAGATATTTTGGCAGACGATGATGAAGAAATTTGCAAAGAGGCGTTTCCAAGGGTTTTCGCAAGAGAACTTGAAGCATCATGAAGTACGCAATAGACAGTAGCACTATAATTGATATGCTTAGGCAAAGCGTACCTTCCCTGCAGCTTATTCATGCCGAAATAGCGACAGGTGCAAAAATAGCCATTCCGTCAATCGTGGATTACGAGGTGCAAAGGGGATTTTATCACACTCCATCGTCCAAAAAAGAATTTGCTTACAGCCGCCTAAAATCCGATTGCATAGTATTGGAAATGAACGCCGCAATATTAGACCAAGCCGCTCAAATATGGGCAAAACTAAAGTCAACGGGAGTTACTTTAAGCGGCGAACTTGACTTGCTGATTGCCGCACAATGCCTGTATCACGGCTATAACACGATTGTTACAGATAACATCAAGGATTTTGAAAAAATCCCAAACATAAACATTGAAAACTGGCTAGAAATCTAGCCATAAAAAAAGGAGCAACAACTATGAACACAGATTTATTAAAAAAGCTATGTGCCGAAGTAGGCGCATCCAGCCAAGAATCCGCCGTAATGGAACTAATTTTGGCGGAAATTAAGCCGCTAATCGACGACCACAAAATCGACCCTTTGGGAAACCTAATCGCCCACAAAAAAGGCAGCAGCGACAAAAAATTCATGTTAGCAGGACACGCCGACCAAATCGGCTTAATGGTCAACTACATTTCCGAGAAGGGATTTTTGTACTTCAGCACAATCGGCGGCAACAGCCCGAACCAGTGCTTGGGACAACGTTTCATTTTCCCAAATGGGACAATCGGCACAGCCGCCAGCGAGCGGCTCGACAGCCCGAACGATTTAGCATTAAGCAAAATGTACATTGACATCGGTGCAAAAGATGAAGAAGATGCAAAAAAACGTGTAAAAATCGGCGATATTTGCGTGTACTGCACAGAGCCAGTTATCACGGGCGATGCGTTCATGTCCAAGGCGTTGGACGATAGAGTTGGCTGTTTTATTATGATTGAGGCGCTCAAACAGCTGAAATCGCCTGTTTACGATATGTATTTTGTTTTCACAACGCAGGAAGAAGTCGGATTGCGTGGCGCGCGAACGTCCGCATACGGCATTGACCCAGATTATGGGCTTTCCTTTGATGTAACAATTTCGGCAGATACGCCCAAAGCCTTGAAATTCCCGTCCAAAATGTACGGCGGAGCGGCAATAAAAATCAAGGATAACTCGCTGATTTGCCATCCAAAAATTGTCAAGCATTTGGAAGACTGTGCAAAAGCCGCAAATATCAAGCATCAATATGAAATATTGGAGTTCGGCGGCACAGATTCTGGAGCAATTCAAGCAAACAAAAGCGGCGTACCATCTGGCGTTATCTCGGTTGCGACACGCTATGTGCATAGTGCCAACGAAATGTGCGCCCTCTCGGATATTGAGGATTGCATAAAATTGACGGTCAAGGCACTGGAAACGCCAATAGAATAATATAAAAAAGCGGGTCAAGGGCGCGCGCGTCCTTGCGGGTGTGGGCAGCGCCCACGGTTTTATTTTTTGAAAAGGGGGAATTTTCATGCTAGTAGTAACAGTTGACACAATTCCAGGCAAAAACTTTGAGGTTTTAGGCGGAGTTGTGGGAAGTACCGTACAAGCCAAGCACATCGGTCGAGATTTTATGGCAGGGCTGAAAACCATTGTCGGCGGCGAAATTGAGGGCTATACCGAACTTTTAATCGACTCGCGCCGCATTGCCACCGAGCGAATGGTTGCACAAGCCAAAAATCTCAATGCTGATGCAGTTATTGCCGTTCGTTATGCGACTTCTTCCGTAATGGAGGGCTCTTCGGAGGTTATGGTTTACGGGACGGCGATAAAATTCACGCAATAAAAATAAAATGGCAACTTTTGTGGTTGCCCTTTGAATAATGTATTTCAAACTGTAAACAGTATAGATATTTTTATTAGTCGTATTTGCCTGTCGCCAGCTAGAGCAGACAAGCGACGTAGGGGCCTGCCTGTCGGCAGACAGGCGGATATTATCCGTCCGTAAGGCTAAATTGTGAATAATATCCGTCATTACAAAATATTTATCGACTTAAATTACTATATTCATAGCAATCAATTTATACGATAAAAGCGAGCCTTTTTTATAGGCTCGCTTTTGTTGGCAGGGATTTTTAATAGCTATTTTTTGTTATTCTTTTGGTAATGCTACTTACTCAACTGGAGGAGTTTCCTCTGTTGGCGGTGCTACTTCTTCAACTGTAGGAGGAGTTTCTTCAGTTGGCGGTGCTACTTCTTCAACTGGTGGAGGAGTTTCTTCAGTTGGTGGTGCTACTTCTTCGACTGGAGGAGTTTCTTCAGTCGGTGGTGCTACTTCTTCAACTGGAGGAGGAGTTTCTTCAGTCGGTGGTGCTACTTCTTCAACTGGAGGAGGAGTTTCTTCAGTTGGTGGTGCTATTTCTTCAACTGGAGGAGTTTCCTCTGTTGGCGGTGCTACTTCTTCAAGTGGTGGCGAAACTTCTTCAGTTGTATTATCTTCGGTATTGTTTTCTGTTTCGTTAGGATTTTGTTCTTCTGTGTCGATTGGTTCGTTGTTTTCGATTTCGTCATTGTCAACAGCTGGCAACTCTTCAGGTAGAGGAATGAAGTTTGGTAAGTTTGCTGGGGTTATTTCAAAATCAAGTAGTGTAGAAGGATTTCCAAACATTGCAGTTGTCATATAGTTGCCGTATTCAAAGTTGGAGTGCTGTCCAAAGCCAATTCCAATGTGAGTTTCGGTTGTAGTCAATAATTGCTCTCTATGCCCTGCTGTAGAAGCCATCCATTGAGCAACAGTTAATATAGGATTATTATATCCTGACGATATATTTTCGGCGATTCCACTTCCAACCCAGCCTTCTCTTTCTGCCCTTTCAGTTGGAGTAGAGCCATCTAATCCTATATGATTAAAATTATTGTTTTCAGTCGAATCTTCACTATGCAAACGTGCAGCTTGTGCCAAAATAGGGTGCATAATTAGTGCAGAAAGTGGAGGCTCTTGTTCAGCACGAATGCGGTTGATTTCGTCTAAAACAGCTTGCTCATAAGCATCAATGTCAAAAGCTGGCGGCGTTGGCGTTGGCGTTGGAGTTGGCGTAGGTGTAGGAGTTGGCGTAGGTGTTGGAGTTGGCGTTGGTGTAGCTGTAGGAGTTGGCGTTGGCGTTGCAGTTGGTGCAGGTGTAGCAACTGGTGGCTGTGTAGTAACTGGTGGCTGTGTAGTAACTGGTGGCTGTGTAGTAACTGGTGGTTGCGTAGCAACTGGCGGTTGTGTAGCAACTGGTGGCTGTGTAGCAACTG
>WRKG01000205.1 GCA_009778185.1 Bacillota bacterium | reverse complement strand
GGGCATATATTGACAAATTTAGAGAATTAGGCCCTCGGGCGCCCGCCTGCCGGACGGGCAGGCTGCCCGAACCCGCAAGGAGCGCGCCCCTTGACCCGCACATTTTTTATGGGTTTATTGATGTTAAATGTTTGGGGCGAATAATATTCGCCCTCACAATGTTGCAATCGTAGGGGCGGATATTACCTGCCCGTCCGACAGGCGGGTCCGCCCGCTTTTTCTACAACATTTTTTTATACAACAGCCTATTTTTAATATTTCTAAATTTTCCCCTGTACTTTCCCTAACGTTCGATAAACCGTATATTTCAACCCATGATCGCTCCAACATTGGAAAAACCGCACAATTTTAAGTGATTTCAACCAGCCAACATTTGCATTTTGCCTATTTCCTGTAAGTTTATTTTTGGCGATAAACAACTCTGCAATTATCGGCATTATCAACTCTTTTTGCGAGCCGTCCAACTGCAAAAGAACATTCAACGCAGATTTTCGTTTGTATTCTGGCAAAGTTTCGTATAACTTTCGGAAAATGTTTCGTTGTGCGGTTTTTGTATTTTGCAAAATTGCGTTATATTCCGCTAAAGTTTCGGCTTTTTTGTCGGTTTTATCAGTTTTGTAGCTGCTCATTAAATTTTCAAGGTTGACAATATTTGCGTGCACTGCATACAGCGAACTCCATAAATTTTCGTTTGTGCTAATTCGCTGTAAATACAGGCTTTCGCTGTGAAAATCAACGGCAGTTGCGGCGGATAACAAATCTAGCAAAATGCGGTATGCTCCGCTTGAAAAATTTTCGCCGTTTTCGAAATTTGCGAAACTTTCGCCATTTTCATAATTTTCGTAAATATTTGCGATATTTTTTAGTAAACTTGTTTTCATGCAACAAAATTTTATATCAAAGGAAAAATTTTTGTCGGCACTTATCATTTCAAGAAACTTTTCGCCCGTTGTAATTTTTTCGATAGCAACCGAATTTGCCGCATTTATCGGATATTTTGCAAACGCCGCCGCAGAATCAAAAAATAATTTTTCCCTGTGAAATATTATTTCTATATTTTGGGATTTATCGCATTTTTGATATAAATGCTCCAATGCACAAAACGCCAGCAAATCGAAGGAATCCACAAACTGCAAATATTCGCCTTTCGCTATTTTTGCCACTTTGCAAATGGTTTTGTTTATGTCAACATTTTTCTCGTTTAGCAGCGTAAAACGGTTGTCATTTTTTGCAAAATCCTGTGCAATCGCCCAAGATTCCGCCGTTGCACCAACATTTATGCAAATAATTTCAATATTTTGCAAAGTTTGGTTGACAACCGACAACAAACATTCTTTTGTAAAAATTTTGGAATCTCCCACGAAAACGGCAACCGAAAATATCGGCGTTTCAAAATTTGGCGGATTTGCGGAGTTTTCCGAGTTTGCCAAATTTGCCAAGTTTTCCGAAAATTCCCCACTAATTTTGGTTATCAAAAAATCGTCAACCATTGTTATGCGATCGGCTTTTATCATTGTTATAAAGCCGATTCCGTTGTTTTCGCTGCTTTCGGAAGAAATCTCAATTTGTTTTTCTTGCAAAAAGTTTTTTCTAAACAGCTTATTTTCGGTGGTTGCTTTGGATAGGCTGTAATGTGGATTATTCGGCAAATCTCGGTGCGAAAAGGGCAACAAATCCAATTTGAACATCTCGCGATTGCTTTCGTTGTAGGATAAACTTTTGTCAACATAATTTTGCAAATTGCACAAACAAATATCGGCTTCATCTTGTTCGGCGCGATTGTAGAGTTTTTCTAATGCGGTTGGCTCGCAAAAGTCGCTTGCTTGCAGAAAAATTATGTATTTTCCCATGTAATTTTTTGCGGTGGATATTTTTATGCGGCTGTCGTTGGCGGCTTTTGCGATGTTTTCAACTTCTGCCAGTTCACTGGAGCAAATTATTTCTATTTCCTGCAAAGTTTGGTTGACAATCCTGTGCAAAGAAGTTGACAAAAATTGCTGATTGCTCTCGTTTACCGAAATTACCACAGAAATTTTTGTATCTTTCGTATCAACTCGGTCTAACAAAAATTGCGGGTCAAGGGCGCGCGCGTCCTTGCGGGGTTTGGGGCAGAGCCCCAAGGTTTTAATGTTTTGTGTTGCAGGTAAATGCCGAGAAATTCGGTTGACAAGCGTGTCGTTTTTGTCGTGATAGTTGTTGTACAGTTGGAGCATTTTTGTTAGGTAGAAATCGTATTTGTTTTCGCCGACGTTGACATATTTCATTGCCACAATTTGCGAACCCTTTACTGTGTAGTTGTTGGGAAACGTGCTTTTTGCATAGCGTTGCGGATTTAACGCCACAATAGGCGTGTTATTCATGGTGGACATAATTTTCAGCCAATAATCGTCCGTTCCCATTTGCTTTAGCACATTTAGGTTGAAAACCTCGGAATGCAGAGAGTTTGGCGGATATAACGTTCCGCCGAATCCAATGGGCATCAATTTCATGCTTGGAACGCCCACCGCAAATTTACGTTGACAAAATTCGTTGGGCAAAATTTTTGTTTTCTCGTCATTTGTTTCTAGTTGACGCGCGCACATTGCGTGAATCGCTTGCGGATTCGCCTTGTACGATTCGTACAGCCGCGCGACCAAATTTAACGGATAATACATATCGTCGTCAACCACGATTATTAAATCATTGGGATATTTTTGCATGATATAATAATATTTTTTGTGTTGACGTAAATCGTCGTCGCAAAACTGGATTGTTATCCCTTTTTTTGCTTGTTCCAATAATTGCGGCGTTAAATCTCGTTCGCCATGCGGAAACTGCAAGGTTGACAAAAACAGATAAATGCCCGCTGGCGATACGGTTTGCCGCAAAAGCGTGTCAATCGTGCGGTGCAACATGGGAATCCTCGGCGGATGGCTTGTCAATGATATATAAATTTTTTGCATTTTTATGCTCCTTATCCTTTGTAACCTGTGATTTTGTACACATTATACGCAACGCCGAACCAAAACGGCGATTTTAGCACTTTCTCTTTTAGGCGATTTTTGAGATTGCCCAATTTTTGGCGGATTGTCGGCTTTTCCTCGAGCGGTTCGTGAAGTTGGCGTAAATTCAGCTTTCGTTGGATATATTCGCTGTTTTCCAGCCGTTGTGCAAGCGAGATAATTTCGGCAGTTGTCAAGCGGTTTGTTTGGCAATCTGCAAAATTTGCGATATTCTCGGGCTTTATTGCGAGATACGTTTCCACAAGCCAAATTGCGTACAAATCGTTGTAACTTTTTAGCATTCGGATTTTTTGCGCGATTTCTTCGATTTTTGTAATTTTTTCGGCTTTTTCGGCGGAATTTTCGGCATTTTCGGCGTTTTCTGTTGACAAAAGTTGCTCGTGCGTTTGTGTTGCGGTTGACAATTTCGTTTGCACGTGGCATATAAATAGAAACAAATTGTATATTTGCTCGGTTTGGGAGATTCCGTGGCGGCTGTTTTGCGATATGCGAAACCTGTGCAATGGCTCTGGCAACAGAAAATTTTTGTCGGATTTTTCCAAAATGTCAACCATAAACATATCCACCGCATAAATGGACGGCGTTTGCGGAACAAACAGCTGATTATCCAGCAAAAATTTTCGGTTGACAATGAAACTTCGGCGTTTTTTCCCTTTATAATCACGAGATAGCTCTATCGGTTCAAAAAAAGGCACAGATTGGCACAGCACAATATCCAGTTGATAATATTTTGCGCGGCGGTACAAATGCTCTAATGCTCGCCAAATTAGCATATCGTTTGGCTCGAGAAAAAACAAATATTCGCCCTTTGCTTGATTTATTCCCATATTGTAGGCTGTGGAATAATTTTCGTTTTTTCGGGTTGTCAAAATTCTTATGCGTTTATCTGAAAAATTGTCAACTGGATTTTTTTGCGTTTTATCAACCAAACAAATTATTTCAATGTCAACCAAACTTTGCCGCAAAATCGAATTTACGCATTCTTCCACATTTTCATAATTTTCATAATAAGCATTCTGCAAATCCGCCAAAATTGGGATAATCACAGAAACTTTCAGCTTATCATTCAGCGGAAAATCCAGCGATAAATCTCGTGATTGTACGGTGGTTTCGTCGGTTCGCAGTTGCAAATTTTTTGTACGCTTGTAAACTCCGCTCATAATCAGCATTAAATCGTGCATTTGGTGCGGCAAATACAGGTTGTAATATTTTGGGTTGACAACATCAAACTCGGGAAAATGCGTCTTTTTGAGGAAATTTCCCATTTTTGTGTATTGCTCCTTTGTTTTCAGCATTCGGAACATATGCACGGCGCTGCCAACCGCCAATTTGCGAACCGCGCCGCCGAGTTTTTCATACAAATTTTGCTCAATCAAAAAATTTTTGACCGCTTTTGTTGCGTGGTGGAAGGTAAACGGATCGTCGTCAACCGTCTCTTGCAAGCTGGTGGATGTGCCGCGGTGGCGATTGTGAAACACGTAATCGACGATAGTGATTCGCTCGGCAAGCGCCATGGTTGACACGCTAAAAAATATATCGTTGGAGCGTTTTAGCGGTTGATATTGCAGCTTATTTTTGCTGATAAAATCGGCTTTGAACAGCTTGTTCCAGGTTGGCATATTGCCGAACCAAAAAATATTGTTGGGCAAATCGGCGTGCGAAAACGGGATTTTTTCGGGCAAAATTTCCTTGCGGATTTCGAAACCCTGCCGAATTTTGCCAACCGATAAATCGTAGGTAACGCTGCCGCAAATGCAAATATCGGCGTTATCCTGTTCGCATTTTGCGACCATTTTCGCAAGCATTGTCGGCTCGATAAAATCGTCCGAATCCAAAAAGTAGAGAAACTCGCCAGTTGCGGTGGACATTCCTGCGTTGCGCGCGACTCCTGCAAATTTATTTTGTTGCGTGATAATTTGCACACGGCTGTCTTTTTGCTGAAAAGTTCGCAAAATTTGCAATGTGCTGTCTGTCGAGCCGTCGTCCACGCAGATTATTTCGATGTTCGTTAAAGTTTGGTTTAGCACACTTTGTAGGCAAAGTGCCATAAATCGCTCGGCGTTGTAGCATGGGATTATTATTGATGCTTTTGGATTCATTTGTTATCCTTTCTGTTGGCTTTAGTAAAGTTTATGCCCTGTTTTCCTATGAAAAGCATAAGCAAGTCCATAAAAAAACGGCGATTTTAAGGCAATATTTTGAATTTTCTTTTTAGTGCCTTTTTTTAGGTTGACAAAAATTCGTTTTATGGAAAAGCGTTTTTTGGTGGATTTTCCTTTTTTTATCTTGATTTTTTGTTTTATATCCCCGTTTTTTTTGATTTTGGATATTTGTTTTTCCACGGTTAAACCTTGAATTATTTCTTGGCTAGTTAGTTCTTCTTCGGACATTGTTTTGTAAATTTTTGCAAGCCAATTTGCATAAAAATTTATGCTGCTTGTCAATGTTCCTAGCTTTTGTTTGGTTTTTTGTAGTTCATTTTGTTTTATTAACATTCTAATTCGCACAATTAGGGTGTACAAATTGTATAATTGTTCGGTTTTGCTTACTCCGTGCCGTGTTTGCAGCGATACACGATAATTATGCAATGGCTCATTTAAGGTTGACCATTTCAACGTTTTAGCAAGAACTTCCGCCATTAGCAAATCTATCTCGTATATAGTTTTGGTTTGACGAACTTTTATTTGATGGTTTTTCAAAAACATACGGTTGACAATAAAACTTTGTTTTTGCTGATTTTCGCATTCTCGGAAAAGTTCCATTGGCTCGAAAAAGGGCAACGATTGGCACGAAACAAGGATTAGCTTGTGATATTTTGCTTGCCTGTATAAATGTTCCAAGGCTCGCCAATTTATTGTATCGTTGGGTTCGAGAAAGAATAAAAATTCGCCTTTTGCCTTGTTTATTCCTTTGTTCCATGCGGCGGCGTAATCTGTTGATTCGCTTTCCAGTTTTGGCTCTATTTCTATAATTTTTACACGTTCGTCTTGTTGGTTGTCAACTTGTATATTTTTAGTTTTGTCAACCACGCAAATTATTTCGATGTCAACTAGCGTTTGCCGCAAAACTGTGTTTATGCACTGCCAAATATTTTCATTGTTGGTAAAATCCTCTAAAATTGGGATAATTACCGAAATTTTAAGGCTGTCGTCCAATGGGAAATCTAGCGATGGATCTCGGTTTGTTATGGTGGTTTCGTCTTGACGGAGTTTTAGTTCTATTGGGTTTTTGTAGGCTCCGCTGGCGATGTACATTATAACGTTTATTTGATATTCCGTAGATTGTTGCAAAGTTTTTTTGCTTGTCAACTCAAATTGAGGAATAAAAGTATTTTTGAAAAAATCTCCCACTTTTATATAATCTTCTTTGGTTTTTGTCATATTTACAGTTCTGCAATTAGCTATTACTAATCTCATAAACGACTTTTGTATTTGATTATATAAATTATTTTCAATTAAAAATGTTTCGGTAGCTTTCAGTGCATAAAAAAGCGAATCAGAAGTTCCGCGCGTTTCTTGCAAACTGGTAGTTGAGTTTCTATGCCTGTTGTGAAAAGGATAATCCATAACGGTAATGTTTTTCGCAAGTGCGGCTGCAGCTACCGAAAAAAATGTATCATTCGCCCGTTTTAGTTCTTGAAATCTTAAATTGTGCTGTTTTACAAAACTTGCTCTAAATACTTTGTTCCAAGGTTGCACAGAAACAATTTGCAAAACCAAATTAGGTATATCGTCCTTTGAAAAAGGAAACTTTTCTTGTGGCAACTGTTTTTTATTAACAACTTGACCTTTTTCGATTTTTTTTAATGCTAAATTATATGTGTTACTGTTAAAAACGCATATATCTGCATTATCTTGTTCGCATTTTGCAACTACTTTTTGCAACATAACAGGCTCGATAAAATCGTCCGAATCCAAAAAATACAGATACTCGCCAGTTGCTTTTGTCATTCCAAAATTACGGGCAACTCCTGCGTATTGGTTTTGTTGAGTTAAAACTGAAACACGATTGTCTTTTTGCTCAAAATCACGCAAAATTTGCAAAGTGCTGTCTGTCGAGCCATCGTCAACACAAATTATTTCTATATCTGTGAGCGTTTGGTTTAGCACACTTTGTAAGCAAAGAGCCATAAATCGCTCGGCATTGTAGCAGGGGATTATTATTGAGACTTTTGGACTTTTCATTTTCATATCCTTTCGTTAATGTTTTAGATTTTTGGTATTTTGGGAAGTTCAATTAAATTTCCCAATTTATAATCAATATTATCAGGTTCATATTTTTGCCTTCCGTTTCCAGAGGTAAAAGTCATTTCGCCAAAATAAATTTTGCCGCTTGAGTTGTACAGGTCGATTCTTACGTGAATAAATTCTTGACATAAAATAGTTGCTATTTTTAGCATTTCGTCAAAATTATTTGGACGTTTTGGCGGAATTTCCGAATTGGGAAAACGTTGCGTAAATGGCTGTAAATTCCAATTTATGTCAAAAAAATCTCGCTGTCTTGCATCATTGAAACTATCTACATAAAAATAATCAATTTTGCCGTTAGCACAAAAAAAGTGATATTCTGTCCAATCGTTGGTTTCGTTTATGTATTTTTCTGCAATAATTTTTGGAGGAATATCTTTGTAATGCAATTCTAAACCGTAAAAAGCATAGTTTGTGTTTAAGTAGCGTTCAAACTTTTGGCGAACAACTTTATGATTTATCAAATCTTTATCCTCCACAATAAGATTCATTTGACAACCATGATTACATTTAAGAATAAATTTTTTAGGCAAAGTATCAAAATTTATTTCGTCAAAATTTTCGTAAACTCCCAACAGCGGAACTAAATATTCCTCGCCAATTTTTTCGGCAATCCATTCTCGAACGGCGTATTTATCGGCAAGTTTTGTTTTTAACGGAGTGCTATCATACAGTTTTAGCCATTGTATTTTTTCGGTGTATCTTTGTGGATTATCAAAATTTAATTTATTGTTTGTGTGCGTTTCGTACCAATCCTCTAACGCTCGCCTATATTGAGAGGGCTTTAAGTTTTTGTAATAATCGTAATCTTTGAAATAGGAGAGATTTTTAATTAAACTTTCCACATTTCCAATTTTTTTGTATGTGGAAGTTGTACTTTTTTTGACATCTTGCACAATGGTTGTCAAATTGTTTAATTTTTGCATTTGTTTGTCAACTTTTGCGACCTTTTCAACTGGTGGAATATATTCGGCTATTAGCAACATTTCAGCTACAGGAGCATTGTTTTTAGTAGAACTTTTTACAACAGTAAAAGAATATCCCAAATTCCAACTTTCGATTAACGGCTTGATAGAAAAAAAATCATCAATGGAATGATATATGCAAATCATTAGAACAGGTTTTTGTTCGATAATGGTTTGTTTTGCACCTGCAAGCATATCTTGTTCGCTGCCTTCGATGTCTGCTTTTATAAGTCCTATTTGTAAGTTGTTTTCTTTTACATAGTCGTCGAGCGTAATTATTTCTACTTCTTCAGTTGACATTTGCAAATTTTCGCTTAAATCATCCAATTTGCGGCTTTGTCCAGCTTTTGATAAAAATGTTACAGTTTCTTGTTGCTTGCCAAGGGCTTTTTTTATGGCAATTACATTCAAATTATTGTACTGAATAGTTTTTTGCAACTCCTTAAATTGAGTAGAAATTGGCTCGAAAGAATGCACAGTTTCGCAACCAGTTTCTAATAGCCGTATAGCTGTATCGCCTTTAGCAGCACCTGCATCTATTATTGTTTTACCTAGCAAATTTGTTGGATTTTTTATTCTTTTTAAGTGGTAAGGAAAACAAGTAAACTCGCCAGCAAAATAAAATGATTTTGGCAATATATATTCGCCAAAAAGTAGCCTATCTTCAGCTAAATTTACAACTTGGCTTTCAATTTGTTTTATTTCTTGCAAAAATTGCATTTCTTCTTTGGTGCGTTCGTATACAAATTTAGTTTTGCCCTCTAAACTTGCACTTTTAGCGGCTTGTACACGTTTCATGCACAAAATTACTTGATTTTTGCCGAAATCATCCAAATTGGTAAGCAAATTTATTAAACGTTCCTCAAAAATAGGTTGTTCCATATATTCATAAAATGGTGTACTTCCAGGGTTCGTAGTATAAGAAGTTGCTTGCTTTGGATTTTTCTTTGGTTTTTGCTGTTTTTCTAGCTTTTCTATTAGCTTTTTTTGCTCCAAAATTTGCTTTTCTAGGTTGATTACAGTGCTTTCCAATGTTTCAAATTTTTGACTTTGATTGTCAAATAAAATTTTATTTTCAGTTGACAATTTTTGCTGAAAATCTTTGAAATATTTAATTTGTTTTTTGTAATAGCTTTCAAATTTTTCGTTAATTTTAGTTGACAAACTTTTTTCTGCACTTTTGACAGATTTTTGCATTTTGTCAAGTTTGTAATTTTGTTTTGATATATTTGCCAAAAGTTGTTTTATAGCAAACAAAATTTTACCCAACAATTTACTTTGTTGAGCAGATATAGAATGAAAAGCCCTTGCACTAGCGGGCAAAAATTTTGCTAATAGTTGTTTCATTGTAAGCCCTCCGTATTTTTTAGGTTGATAAATTGACCAAGTTCATAGTTAAAATTGGGATCATCAAATTTATGAATCCCACTTGTGGGAGTAAAAGTCATTTCGCCAAAATAAATTTTGCTGTTAGTTTCGTACAGGTCAACTCTTACGTGAATAAACCCTTGACATAAAACAGTTGCTATTCGCAACATTTCTTCAAGATTATTTGGGCGTTTTGGCTGAACAGGTGCATTTTTGTACTCCCTTTCAAGATTTTTGTGATTCCAATTTGTATCAAAGCAATCGAAAAACATATTTGGTCTTTGAGTGTAAACCCAAATAAATTCTATTTTGCCATTAAAACAGACAAATTTATAATCTGCTAAATCCTCTTCTGTTTTAATAAATTCTTCTGCAATAATTTTTGGCGGAATATCCTTGTAATGTAGTTGTAATCCGCCATTGTGAAAGGCAAAATTTGTGTTTAACCATTCGTCAAAAAGTTGTCTGGCAGTTTTGTAATCTATTTCGTATTTATCTTCTACGATTAAGTTATAACCTGCACCATGCGTACATTTTAGAGCAAATTTATTTGGTAAAGTTGTAAAATTTATTTCGTCAAAATTTTCGTAAACGCCCAATAATGGAATTAAATATTGTTCGCCAATTTTATTTGCAACCCATTCACGAACAGCGTATTTATCGGCGAGTTTGGTTTTTAATGGCGTGTTACCGTAAAGTTTTAGCCATTGAATTTTTTCGTCGTATGTTTGAGGATTATTCAAATCTAAAGCATAACCTTTTCTTGTTTCAAAATATTCTTCTAAAACTCGCCTATATTCAGAAGGATTCAAATTTTTGACATAGTTATAATCCTTAAAATAAGCAACTTTTCTTATGTGTGGTTGCATGGCGTTGATTTTATTATTGGTATTTTTGGAACGCAAATCGATTTTGTCGATTTTTTCATTTTGCAATTCGAGCAATTTTGACAAATTATTGATTGTTTTATTTTGCTCTTTTATAATTTTGGTTAAATTATAAATTTTTCTATCTTGTTTATTGAAAGTTTTTAGCAACTGTTTTACAGCAAATAAAACTTTACCAATCATTTTTGATTGCTCCGCAGAATTACTATGAAACGCCCTTGCACTAGCAGGTAAAAACCGTGCCAACAATTTTTTCATAATGTTACCTCCTAAATTTATTTTTTACTACACTTAAACAACTTAACCCGATTAGAAACGCCGTACAACTGCGATTCGTATTTCGTCAAATATTCTTCAATGAGAACAATTTCAACATTAAATCCGCTATTTTCAAGCCTTTGCGGAAAATCTATTCCATATTTGCGAATATGATCGTGCTGACCATAATATTTTTGCCGCAGCTCTGGTGTGTTGTAACTGGGATTTTCCAGGGTTTTTGGCAAATTTTCAAACATGGGAACAGTTCTATAGGCAAATCCGCCAACTTTTAGCACTCGCAATAATTCTTGCATAGCCAACAAATCATTCGGAATATGCTCTAAAACATGGTTGACTATGATTACATCAAACATATTATCTTCATATTGAATCGCTTGAATGTCAACCGTATCTCGCAAATTTCTGTAGCGGCTTGCGTTAAAATCCACAGGAAAGTAATCAATATGCGAAATATTTTTGAACCGTTGCAACAAGCCTTTTTCAGGGGCAAAATGCAGAAGTTTAACTATATTTTTTTGCTTTGGCGAAAACAATAACGTTTCTTTTTCCAAATATAATGCTAAAATTCTTGTGCGATCGTGCGATTTGCAGTAAGGGCAACGATTCGCCGCCTTGCCTTTGGTAAACGCTACAAATTTTACACTCTTTTCACAAACAGGACAAAACTTTTCGTAATAGGATTTCTTTTGCAATTCGTCAATATTTTTGGACATCTCGTCAATTTTTTGGTTTTGCATTTTGAGAAGTTTCAAAATCCTCTCTAAAATTTCCCCTTGCTTGCCAGAAATCCCATGAAAAGCCCTTGCACTTGCGGGTAAAAATCGTGCTAAAAATTGTTTCATTGGTAAAATTCCTCTCTAAATATTGCTAACTACCAAACTATATGCTACAATGTAAATGAGGTGATTGTTAATGTCCATTGCACATACTAACAAGGATATAATATCAAAGACGTTGGCACAGCATTACAAACATAAATCCTTTCAAGTTTACGGATTGGATGTTCCGAAAATAAAGGAAGTTTTGCCAACGGATTATCCGCTAATTGCGGTGGAGTACCGTGGCGATGGAGCGTTTTTATTAGAAGACGACACGCTATTTTTACAAGAGTTTGAGTCGTCTGTGTCCACCAAAGATTTCATTAAATATTTGCAATATG
The DNA here is from genome assembly GCA_009778185.1 of Bacillota bacterium. GTDB lineage: Bacteria > Bacillota > Clostridia > Lachnospirales > WQUN01 > WRKG01. Next base: position 271 of record WRKG01000205.1, on the reverse strand, counting down.
TGTTGGCGTTGCTAAAAATTCTAGCAAACGAGAAAATCGAGATAACCAACGTAATTGTTGCAGTAATCTACACTGGCGACATTAAGACAGCTCCAGCGGTGCACGATCTCGGAGCGGTGCGTATTACAGTAAAGCAAGTATTTTTATCCAACTTCGATACCAACCAACTACACACCGACATAAAGACCAAAGTTGAGCGTGGCGAGCGGTTGACAGACGAAGATATTATGCGGTTCATCATTTGGCCGCTAACCGAACCCAACGCCGACAA
>WRKG01000204.1 GCA_009778185.1 Bacillota bacterium | reverse complement strand
CAAACGAAAGTAGTCGGCAATTTGACCAAATCGGATGCGTTGAATTGGGAATGAAACATAGAGATTTATAATTTCTTATAAGTTTTCAGCAACGGTGTAAAAATGTTGAAAAGTCAAGGAACAAAGTTGATGTATACGTTCAAATCGGATGTATTGTTCAAAACCTGCCCGTTCGGCAGGCGGGTGCTATTTTCCAAAAATCCCGATTTGCTTAAAAGATTGATTGCAGTTTTGCTGAATATTCCGCTTGAAAGCATCGAATATTTTCATCAAACCAATACAGAAATGCCGCCAGAAGAAATCGGCAAAAAATTTTGTCGACTAGACATCAATATGATTGTAGACGGAAAGCAGATAAATTTGGAAATTCAAGAGCGGACGAGGGAAATTATCTTGAACGGATAATGTTTAACTGGGCAAAATTATTTGCATCGGCGTTGCCATCTGGCGAAGATTACGCAAAATTGCCAAAAACGATATGTATAAGTATATTAGGGTTTGTGCAATTTGATTGCACGGCGGTGCATTCAGAATTTGCCCCAATGGAAATTACACGCCACGAAATATTATCGGACAAACAACGGTATCATTTTTTTGAGTTGCCAAAATTGCCCACAATAGACACAATCGACCTAACAAACGAAAAAGATTTGTGGCTTGCTTTGTTCAACGCAGAAACGGAAGAAGAATTATCCCAACTAACAAAAGGAGGAGAAGTTATGCAACAAGCCATCGAAGCATATAAGGCAATTACCGCCAACGCAGAGTTTCGCCACTTAGAAATTTTGCGTGCCAGAATTAAACATGATGAGGCACAGGCTTTTTATAATGCAATATTTATTGAAAACAAAAAATGGCAACGTAAATCAATACTTAAATATATATAACACTTTTGGCACTTGCCGTATCGGCGGACTTGTCTGCCAGACAGGGCGGGTATTATCCGCCCGTTTTTGATACACCTTAAATCCACCGAAAAACATTTCGCAATAACCCAAAATACAATATCCAATTTTGACAAATTTATATATGCACTTTAAGAAAAATTTATACAAATCAAACAAAAATTAAAACAGCCTCCTTAATATAACTTTATCCTTTATAAATTTAATGTACTTCAAAGAAAATTTTTCAAAAAAACTTGACAAATTGATTTTATTGATGTAGAGTAAATTATAATTCGAAGAACTGGCCGAACTGGCCGAACTGGCCGAACTGGCCGAACTGGCCGAACTGGCCGAACTGGCCTAAAAAAAGGCCTTTTTTCTTGCCTTTTTAGCAAATATAGCAACAAACGCAACCTAAAAATAACAAGGTTGCATAAAAATTATTATACTAATCTAGCTTAATAAAGCACAACTCAAGGATGCACGTCCTTGGAAATTTGTGCATTAAATTTGACCTATTCAAGAATGCACGTTCTTGAAACTTTGTTCGTTGAAATTAGCCAAATCGAGGATGCACGTCCTCGAAACTTTGTACATTAAACTTATCTCAAGCAAGAATGCACGTTCTTGCGAGATTGTTTGCTAAATTGCACAAATGGCTAAATGACGATTTTAAGCCGATTAGCATAACTCTAAAAAATTGAAAATTTATGTTGGCAAATGTCCAGTGGACACAGTGCCTTTTTGCTAAATCAACTAAAATTTAGGCGATTTAGTATATAGTTTTAAGGGCTAAATTTAGCCCAATGGGCTTAATTTGCTCCTTGCGAAACTTTTTGTCATGTGGCATTGCCCAAAATTTAGGTATTGCCCCAAGATTTTAATCTTTAAGGAGAAAATACATGATTATATATTTTTACTTCCATGACCATATTTTTGAATATCCGTTGCCAGCCTTGAATAATAGGCGTGTCAAGTTAGATTTGAACGAGGAAGTTAAGGAAGGATTAGGCGTTATTAACTTTGAAGTTTGGGATAACGTTTGGCACATTGTCGCCAAAACCGACCTCGCGGCAGGTTCAACAAATTTGATAAACCTAAAAATGGACGGAAAACCCTTGACCGACCATATTCTGAAAGACGGCGATGTAATAAATGCAACTGTGCGTGGCGTGGATTTTGCTTTGCGTATCCACCAATTAAGCAAATCTTTTACGCACTACCGCAAATACGACACGCACGGCAAGGATAAAATTGAAATTGGCAGTGGACAAACTTGCGACATTATCATCGAGGATTCCTATGCAAGCCGTCAACACGCCACTATTTACCACGAAAACGGACATACTTTCATTAGCGACCACAGTTCTAATGGTACTTATGTGCAAGGTAAACGCATTACTGGCAACTATCAGTTGGACATTATGGAAGATATTTACATTGCATCCGTAAAAATAGTTTACATGGGAAATTTTTTGGCTGTCAACCATTTAGATAAGTGCAAAATTACGTTGCGTCCATATACCACGCATTCGCAACCTGCACAAATTTCTACGACAAATACCGAAGATAGCGGCGATGGCGCGTTAATTCGCTCTCCTCGCATTTTGGAATCGTTTGACACTGAACCCGTCGAACTGGAATCGCCGCCAGATGCCCAAAAAACCAACCGCCGACCATTTATTTTTACCGTTGGTCCTGCTATGACAATGCCGATTCCTATTCTTGCCGCTATTTTGTTTAACTCGCAAGGTGGCGCGGCTGGCGGAACTATGATGTTCGGCACGATAATTTCTGTGGGCGCGGCGGCTGTTATGGCTGTATTTTGGGCGGCTGCAAACATTTTGTACGATAAAAGCCAAGCTAAAAAAGCCGAAAATCACAGAGAAAGTGCCTATAAAAGCTATATTTCCCAAAATAACGAGCTTATCGCCAAAAAAACACAGCATAATCTTAGCGTTTTAAGTGGACAATATTTAAGCCTTTCGGAAATAGTGGCTGTTTTACCGCACAATAAAGCCGTTTTGTGGAACAGAAACATAAACCATCCCGACTTTTTAACGATTCGGCTTGGTTTGGGATTCGTGAAATCTTATGTTGACATTACTGTGCCTAAACGAAAATTTTCTTTGGTTGCCGATAAAATGCAAGCATATCCGCATAAATTACAGGAAACATACAAACTTATGCCGAACGCTGTTTCGCTTATCAACCTTAAAGATTTCCGTGTTTTGGGCGTTTTGGGTTCGAAAAGTTCGGTTAGGCAAATTGCCGCAACTTTGGCTTTGCAACTTTCGGCTTTGCACAGCTATACAGATGTAAAACTCGCTTTCTTGCTACAACCTAGCGAAGAAAATATTTACAGTTGGGCAAAAGCGCTTCCGCACGTTCGCTGGCAGGAAAATAAATTGCGACTTATGGCAACATCCGAAAGTCAACGGCAAAATGTGTTGCATTATCTCACGGGTGCATTGCGTACTCGTTTGGAGGATGCGTCTGATTCTAGCCGTAAATCTAATAATTTTGCGTTGCCGCATATTGTGCTGTTTTGCACTAATCCTGCACAAATAAACCGCGAAAATATCGCACAATACATGGCAACAGATGCAAACGTTGGCATAACATTTGTACTTTTATACGAATATATGGATAAATTGCCAAACGAATGTAATCACATTATCCAATATGACAACCATTACAAAGGATTTTACACGCTTGACAAAAGCCGCGAAAAAACCAACGAAGTTTCCTTTGACGAAACTAATATGCGCATGATTAACAGACTTGCGGGCAAAATTGGCGGCTACTTTGTAACCGAACTCGCCACTGGCGAAATTCCTTCGTCAATATCATTTTTGGAAATGTACGGCACAAGTTCCTTGGAAAAATGGGAACTGGAAAAACGCTGGAAAGAAAACCGTGCCTACGAAAGTTTGCGTGCAATGGTCGGAATCGGCACGGACGGCAAACCGCTTTATTTGGATATTCACGAAAAGCAACATGGACCGCACGGCTTAATCGCTGGCACAACTGGCTCGGGAAAATCTGAAACCATTCAAACTTACATACTTTCGCTGGTGCTTAATTTTCACCCAACGGAAATATCGCTAATTTTGATTGACTACAAAGGCGGCGGAATGTGTAACGCTTTCTTGGATTTGCCGCATTTGGCAGGTACAATTACCAACTTGGACGGCAACCAAACCGTTCGCGCATTGCTTTCCATAAAAGCGGAAATTAAACGGCGGCAATCGCTGTTTAATCAATTTAATGTCAACCACATTGATTTGTATTCTCGCTATTTCAGAGACGGCACTGCAAAAGAACCAATGCCGCATTTGATTATTATCTCGGACGAATTTGCCGAACTGAAAAAAGAGCAACCCGAATTTATCAAGGAACTGGTCAGTACCGCGCGTGTTGGTAGAAGTTTGGGCGTTCATTTAATCCTAGCAACGCAAAAACCGTCTGGCGTGGTTGACGATGAAATTTGGAGTAACTCGAGGTTCAAATTATGCTTGCGTGTGCAAGATAAACAAGATTCCTCGGAAATGTTGCACCGACCAGATGCGGCGTTTCTCACAAATACTGGACGTGCCTATATGCAAATTGGCAACGACGAAATTTTTGAAATGTTCCAATCGGGCTATTCTGGCGCATATTACGAGCCAGAGGACGGCGAATCGAAAAGCAACGTGGTTACAATGATTGGGCTTGACGGAACGCAGTTGCTAAAGCACAAAAAAAGCCGTCCTGTCAACGAGGATTTGGACACACAACTGGATGCATCCGTAAAATTTATACGAGAAAGTGCCGACAAGCTGAACATTGCAAACGCTCGGCAGTTGTGGCTACCAGCATTGTATGAGGGCGTAACTTTGGAAGAAGTGCGAAAATCCTACACAATGCAGGAAGAAGAAGGCTTTACCGCTCTGTTTGGCGTTTTGGATAATCCGTCAAAACAGTTGCAATACAGTGCAAACGTAAACTTGAGCAACCAAGGCAATATCTTAATTGCGGGTATTCCTGGATCGGGCAAAAGCACCATGTTGCAAACGATTTTGTACAGCTTTGCAATGAACTATTCTTCCGAGAAAATCAACTTTTATGTGATAGATTGCTCTGGTGCGTTGACAAAAGTTTTTGCCGATATTCCTCATTGCGGTGCAGTTACTGGGCCCGACGAAGAAGACCGCATAAACCGCTTGTTTATCCTAATCTCGGAAATTTTGGCAGAACGTGCAGCTATCTTCGAAAAAGCCTCGGTCGGTAGCTACGAAGAATACATTACAACCGCAAACGCAAAGGCTTTACCACGAATTATATTTGCTGTTGACAATCTGTTCGCTTTCTCGGATAGATACCCCGATTTAGTGGAAGAAAATCTGTTGACATTGTCGCAAAATTGTGTAAAATTTGGCGTAAACTTGCTTGTAACCGTCAACCACATGAGTGATATTCGATTTAAGTTACGTCAAAATTTCAACACAATTTTCCCATTAAGATTGCAAGAACGTGGCGATTATCACGATGCTTTGGGACATATGCCCGAATTTATGCCGCCAAACAACAAAGGTTGCGGATTATTTGGTGCTGATAGCTTGGAATATCAAGTTGCGTTGCCAGTTGCAGGCGAAAACGAGCAAATTCGTACCGAAAACATCAAAGAAGAATTTACCAAAAACGATGTTTACAAAGGCAAAAAAGCCCGTACAATTAAAGCGTTGCCAAAAAATCAAACTTTCAGCGAGTTTATCAAGCAACAAAAAGATATTGCCGAAAATTTGTACATTGGCTACAACAAAGAAGATGTTTCGGTGGTCAGTTATCCGCTTAACAAGCTGTTCAGTTTTGCAGTCAGCGGAGCAAGCCGCAAGGCAACCGAACTTATGATGAGTAACTTTAACCTTGCAGTTACGGCTATCGCAAGTAATTCTAGCTATCCTGTGAAAAAATATTTGCTTGCGTTAAAATCGGAAAACACGCCAGCATTTGACGAAGTTTTCCGTGAAAATAAAGGAATGTACGATTTAATTATCAAGCTAATGGACGAATTTGGCGAGCGGCATCAAATACGCAAAACGGTCAAAAATCCAGCCGAAATTTTCACCAAAATTAGAGCAGAAAAAGGCTTGATTTTCGTATTCATCGATAGCATGAACGACTTCTTGTCCGCTTTGTACGAATATAAACACGACAACGAAGACGAAGACCATGCAGTCCCTTACGTTCAAATGGAATCGTTCTTAAAAATGGGCAAAGGTTACGGAATTTACTTTATTGCTGGCTTTGAGGCGAGCGTTTACAATGCCAACAGCTACAAAGAAACGTACCGCTTGTTTACCCAAGACGACACAGGAATCCACGTTGGCGGCAAACTTGATGCTCAAAAGCTAGTTAATATCCCGTTTGTAAACCGCGAGCAAATGAAAGCCACCGATCCATCAAACGGCGTTACCATTATCGACGAACAAATTATTGAAATTTTTGTGCCAACAGCCAGCTAGGAGGTTTTATGCTTAATTTGTATTTACACGCCTACAACAAAAACGACCTTACAAATCTAGCTAAATCCTGCTCCGATTGCTTTGGGCTAGATTGGCAAACGCGCATACAATCCGAATCGCTACAGCTGCAAAACGTGCTTACTTCCCTCCAAAAAAGCGAACTTCCCGCCCTTTTCATCCTCGAAGAATTTTCAACAACAGGCTCGAAAGTTGAAAAGGGCAGAGAAGTTTCAACAACAGGCTCGACAGTCGAAAAGGGCAAAAGTAGCGAAAACGTTGAAATCATCGAAAATATTGAACAGTCGGAACTTAACGCAGTGGTCAAAAATATTCGTACAAAAAATGCAATGCACTATCTTTTGTTGCAAATAGCGAACTCGCAACAGGCGTTAAATCCGCGCCCCGCATATTATCGCACAACGGGATTTTTGTTACAGCCGCTAAACGTTAATGTTTTACGTGGACATCTTAATTTTATATACGAGGATTTTATGGACGTTAATATGCAATACGGCGGATTTTTGTCGTTTAAGGCGGCAGGAACAGTCTACAAAATAGCCTACAGCAAAATTATATTTTTTGAAAGCCACGGTAAAAAAGTAAAGGCGCGCACAAGCACCCAAGAATTTGAATTTTACGAATCGCTTGAAAACGTGGGAAAAGCCGCACCAAACTTTTTTATTCAGGTTCACAGAAGTATTTATGTGAACGTTGACGAAATAGATACAATCGATTTACAAAAAAAGGACATTGCCATGAAAGATGGCTCGGTTATTCCGTTTACTAAAACTTTCCGAGACAACTTACTTGCGGCGGTTTCTAATAAGGAGGGCGAATAATGCTGTTTTCGTACTTGATTAGTCAACAGGAATTGTCTGTGCTTGCACACTTTTCGAACATTACCAATTTGTCCTTTTTGCAAAATTTGCCGACGTTATCCGATTTGCCAACTTTAACCGAAACCGAAACTAGCCAAGCCATCGAAACCCTAAAAAATAAGGGAATGCTCCACATTAACAAAAACGAGGCATCGGTTGACATTATTGTCTACTACATATTAACGGAAATGTCCACCGCAACCGAAATAATTAGCCAAAACAACACTTTTGGCTATTGTTCCGAAATATACATCGCCGTGTCAAAAGACGAATATAGCAAACGCTACCGCATAAAGCCGTTCCAAAATAAGCAAGCTATGTTGCAAGAATTAGCCGAACTAGCCGAAACAGAGGAGGTTACTCAATGAAAGAATTGTTACTAAATATATATTGTCCCAGTGCATCAAAATCGTACGATTTTTGGATTCCTGCAAATATGCTTGTAAAACAGGCAATAGAACTAATTTGCGAGGACATTGTAGCAATCGAAAACGATAGAAAAATTTTTCACGATAGCGAAACCCTAATTTTATGCTCGTATCAAAATAAAAAAATATTAGCATTAAATTCCAACTTCAAACAATCCAACGTAAAAAGTGGCGATATTTTGACTTTGGTGTAAAACGGGAAATGCCCATAAATGGGACGATTATGCACAAACGTCAATAAATGAGACGATTATGCACAAACGCCAATAAACGGGACAATTATGCACAAACGTCAATAACTGGGACAATTATGCACAAACGCCAATAAATGGAACGATTATGCACCAACGTAGGGGCGGATATTATCCGCAAGCCATAACTGGCGGATAATATCCGCCCCTACGAATTATCCATCCGCCGCATCCATACAGATTGCCCGTTTCATGCCCAAATTTGAGCAAAAAATGCGGCATTAAAAATTTCGTTCCAAAAAAATGACGTTTCGTTCCAAAGGCAAACTATTTTTAAGAATGGCTTGGTATACTGGTTTTCGTAAGGGAGGTGAAATCATGGCAGAATTACGTTGGAATGTTGAAACTATGCGCCAAACAGTAGGCTTGCTAGAACGGGAAAGAACCGAACTAATTAACCGAAAAGCCGGAATGACAAACCAGCAACAACGCATAGATACAAATTGGAAAAGTCCAGCAGGGCAACAATACCAAAATCGCCTTTTAGACGACATAGCAACTCTTGACAATATTATTACCCAGCTTGACCGAAGAATTACTGCCCTTAACGACGTAAACAGAGTATACGACGAGGCAGAAAGAAACATTCGAGTTGCAGCTCAAAAATTACCAACGTAAACAAGGAGATTTAGCATATGGCAGATCAAATTTTTGTTGAAAGTATAGCATTAAGAGAAGCTTCGACTAGTGTAGCAGCAATAATCCAAAATATTAACAGTATCAACGACAAGATTTCTGCATTACACAACACAAAACATTCAAACTGGCGTGGTCGTGCAGCCACAAAGGATAATGAAAATTTTGAAACTTTACGCAACATGACAAAGAAATACCTCGAAGACGCAAACGCCACAAAAATCGCTCTGGATGAGGCAATAAATGAATATGCCAGAATTGAGCAAAGTCAACAAACACAAGTTCGCAACCTAAAAACCGCGAACGTATTTAATTAAGGAGGTGGTTAAATGTCTCTTATAGATGCCGATTTTGCACTGCTTGAACAAGTAGCACGTGATCTTAACAATGTTGCAAACGATGTTGACCAAGAAAGCCGAAATTTACGTAATACTCAAACCGCTACCGCTAGTGCTTGGCAAAGTAGCTCGTATCATTTGTATGAGAACTCTGTAAATAGAACTGTTCAGCGTATTCAAACTACTTCGCAAAGAATACGAGAAGTATCTACTGCTTTAAGAAATTTATCAACCGAATTGCGCCGAGCAGACAACGAAGCAAAACGATTAGCCGCCTTAAACAACCGTTAAAAATAAAATTAGAACCTTATAGGAGGAAATACAATGGCAACAGGACTTATTAAAGTAACTCCCGAACAAATGCGTGCAGTAAACAATACTCTCAACAACAAAGCACAAGAATGGCAAAACAACGTGCAAAATATTACCCAAGAAGTAGAGAACATGGACAGTATGTGGGACGGTGAAGGTAGCGAAGCATTTTTACAACTTTACAGAGGTGAAGACGTACCCGAATTTGAAAAATTGCGCAACTTTATGCTAGAATATATCGCCGCAATCAATTCTGCTGCGAATAGATACGACCAAGGCGAAGGTACTGTCAAAGGAATAGTAAGTAAAAGAAGATAAAACAATAACACAGAGGAGTGTAAATTATGACTTTAAGAGTAGAACCAGCCCAAGTAAGGGCTTCAGCTGAGAAAATAAACGGCATCAGCGATAGAATGCGTCAAGTTATGCAAGAAATACAGCAACAAGTTGACCGTTTGCCCCAAGATCAATGGGATTCTAATTCGGGTAGAGATTTTGCCCAAAGATACCAAGAAATACGTAAAAGTTGCGAAAACGCTCTAAATGTTATGCGTATTCGCACAACCAACCTTAACAACGCCGCACAAGAATACGACACAACCGAGGCAACTCAACAACAAACTGTACAAAACCTCAGCGCAGCAAACGTTTTTAATTAACCATGGACGGCTTTAGGGTAGAAACAAAAGCCCTACAAAAGTCATCAGAAGGATATTTTACCAATAGCACCAACGTATTAAGAATAAGCGATTGTCTGTGCGAGTTAAGGCAACTTTTACTTGCACAGACAATCGATATTGTAATTATAAATAGCCTGGATGACATTATATCGCAAGTCAACGAAATAACCGAAGAGTTGCGTTATTTTGGTAACCAATGCCGACAAATTGCCGAAGTTTACGAAGATACCGAACGCAGTGTTTCGCGGCTTGTTGCTAACTTGCCTACTGTTTCGGCTTTCTTGAATTATAATGTTAAGCCATTTATCAGCTTGCTAAACCAAAACAAGCCAACAATATCTCAATCAAAACCAATGATAAACACGCATTATACAATAGGGCAAGTTTTGCTTATTAGCGGTAGCCGCTTGCAATGCGAAGATTGGCTTTTACAACTGGCTATTGCCAAACAAATAAATAATAAAGGGGCAGAAGAATCTTGAAAAATATACTGATAATTGCATTTTTGCTTATTGTAACAAGCACGAGTTTACAGGCTGTTTCCGTTTCGCGAACCGTTGTAGCCGAGGATACAGCTGTACTATTAGTTACTGAATCAATATCCGAAAATATAACCGCACGTGTATCTGGCGTGGATACCGATGTGATGGTTTTTCCATTCGAAGAAACAGGTGCAGAACGATACACAGTATTCTTGCTAGATACTTCTATAAACCCTGTATTTCACGATAATGCACTCGCTTTGCTAAACACGTTAATCGAAAATAAACTTGACAACGAACAATTTTCTATTGTGGTAGTAGACGACAATTTCCGCCAAATTATAGGATTCACTTACGACCGTTTCGACCTTGCACAGGCAGTAGCTGGCATCACTTGGTCGGAAACTTTCGGCGGAATGTACACTGCAATAGAACGCACGCTCGAGGTTTTGGCAAGTATTCAACCTAATCAGCTAGCCTTTACGCAAGTCGTTGTAATTACCGACGGCGGCAGAGGTTTTGTTGCCGGCATTGCACGAGACGAAATTTTGCTAAACATAGGAAACGCCGCTATGCCTGTACATACGATAGGCATTTTGCACCCACAAGTTGAGGGCGCGCCAAGCAATGTAAACGAGGTAAACAACGTACACGCAATCTCACGAGTTAGCGGTGCGTTAAGTTTGGATTTTTCGCAGTCCACAGAAATTTCTAGTTTGACAAGCACGTTTCGCAACTTTTACAATACGCTATATCAAGTACAGGTTGATTTGCCCGTAAACTTTCGCGACGGTGCTATTCGTCCATTAGAACTGCTTAACCCAGACGGCGTTAGTTTGCTTGTACAAGATTTGCGTATGCCGTTCGCAGACGGTACAACGGAAGAACCTCCGCCAGTTGTTCACGATAACATTCCGCCTATCGAGCAAATTGCCCCAATCGAGCCCGAACCCGAAACGGACGAAGAAGAAGAAAACTCTTCGTCATTGGGCGGATTGATAATTGCCGCTATTGTTTCTGCTGTTGTGGTGTTTATTATTGTTGTAGTTGTGGTAGTTTTGCTAGTTTTACGCAAAAACAAACGTCCAGTTAAGCAACCTCGCCAAGAGTCAACCAATAATTCCACCGAAATATTTAACACCGACGACGGCGCAACAGAAATTTTGATTGGCGGCAACGATTTTGGTGCATCGGGATTTTATCTTATTTTGAACGATTTATCACAGCCGCACAAAAAATTTGAAATAAAAATTGACAACAAAATAGAAATCGGCAGAGAGCCACAGCCACCAGGAATAACAATCGATTACAGCGGAAAAATATCGCGCCGCCACTGCTCCGTACAACTAATAGACGGCGAATTGTGGATTACCGATATGGGTTCTGCCAACAAAACATTTGTCAACAACAAAGCAATACAACAGCCTGTACTATTGCGGGATAGTGATACTTTGTCGATTGGCGATTTAAGCTATTCTGTACGGCTAGAACGTAGATAAACCAACATAAACCAAAGGGGAAATGAGAAAATGGCAAGTGATTTTGTTTTACGAGCGTCAAATTTGGAAGGGATAGCTGAAAAAGTTTATGGCGTTTCCAAAAGTTTCGATGGTCATAATCAACGAATTACAAATGCAATAAGTAGACTGAACACTCAAAGGTCAGACGGTATTTCCAAAATAGTATTTGCTTTGCAAGGTATTCAACGTGATTTAAGATGGGGCAACCGCAATTTATCAAATG